>JBDUAU010000428.1:0-3309 GCA_040004485.1 Saprospiraceae bacterium | reverse complement strand
GCACACCGACACAAGATGGGATAGTTTAATCGGTGATGGACCTGGACAGGTTTGACGTGGTTTGATATTCGACCGAGAGGAAATCATCATCATCGAAAGCGAATATTATTCCCCTGATCATTACACTCCAAAAGTGAAGTGACTGTCCGATGGCCTTTAGTTGTTGGTGGTAATGCGGTATGACCTCGCGGCATATCCTGCAGTTTGCATCATCGTCATCAGCTTTCATACCCGCTTCGTGATTTAATTTGCTCGAACATGGTTTCGTAAAAAGAAGGCTGATTATTTTTTTGCATCTTTACAAACCATCACGCCTTATGTACGATTTATTCTTCCTGGATTTCAATAGTAAGGTTCCTCTGACACAAGAGGAGGAGACAGTGATTAAACAATATCTGACTCCCAAAAAACTTAGGAAGAAACAATATCTCCTGCAGGAAGGAGATGTTTGCAAATCTATCGCATTTATTGAAAAGGGAGCATTGAAAGCATATTCAGTAGATGATAAAGGCAATGAACATATCATTCAATTTGGTGTGGAAAGATGGCTCATATCTGATCTATATAGTTTTCTGACCGGCGAACCTGCGACCTACAATATTGATGCCATTGAAGATTCTGAATTGCTGCTGATCAGTAAAACGGCACATGAAGAATTATTGCAGAAGGTTCCGAAATATGAAACTTATACACGGATGAATATTACCGGTGCTTTTATTTCCATGCAACGACGATTAACCTCGATTATTAGTTCTCCCCTTGAAGAACGGTATACAAACTTTGCAGCATCGTATCCAAATATTGTTCAGCGCGTACCCCAGCATATGATTGCCTCTTACATGGGTCTGACACCCGAAACGCTGAGCCGGGTCCGTCAAAAAATGATCCGCAAATAGGGCAGAGCTCCTCCTTTTCATTTCTTATTGATTTTTATCAATGCCATTTCTTATTCAAACGCAATGGAACAGGGCATGGTGTGCCCGTAGTTTTGCATCATAAAATAAACAATGATGAAAACGAAACAAACAATCGCGATAATCGGAGCTACAGGCAGTATGGGAAGTGCTATATCAAAATCAATCTCAAAAGGTGGATACAGATTGCTTCTCAAAGGAAATGAGCAAGCATCTCTCGATGCCCTGATCGATCAAATAAAAGTCAACAATGTGCATGCCGATGTGGAGGCTGTAGATTGCCCGACAGAAGCCAGTTGGGAAGCCGATGTGATTATTCTGGCTGTACCCTATGAAGCGGAAAAAGAGATCACAGCAAAGATTGCAGAAGTAGCCAATCAAAAAATCGTGATCAGTATTGCCAATCCTTTGAATAAAACCTACAATGGACTTGTGACTGCATCAGATACAAGTGCTGCAGAGGAATTACAGCGACTGCTTCCAAATTCAAAAGTAATTAAAGCATTCAATACCATGTTTGCATCAGACTTTTCGACTCCTGTTATAGACGGGAAGCAGACAGATGCATTCATTGCAGGCAACGATGTAGATGCTTTACAGACTGTTTCCGAAATCGTAACTGCCGCGGGTTTTAATCCAATTTTGGCCGGTGATCTATCTGTCAGTCGAACATTGGAAAATAAGCAACTGCTACTTATACAACTGGGCATGAAAAATGGGTACAACTGGCTCGCCGGCTGGAAAATATTACACAATTAAATTCTAACCATAAATAAAAACTCAAAAATGAAAAAGGTATTCAGTATTCACAACACATCCGCCGCAACAGACATAGCGCTGATCATCGCCAGATTTGGAATCGCAGCATTAATGCTTACGCATGGTATTCCTAAATTGATCATGCTCTTTTCAGGAGCACCGGTTCAATTTCCGCCGATCATGGGCATGAGTGCAGAGCTTTCACTGGGTCTGGCTGCGTTTGCAGAAGTGGTTTGTTCCATCCTTATTTTTGCAGGCTTTGCAACCCGATTTGCAGTGATCCCGCCGATGATCACCATGTTAGTAGCGATACTATTTATACATGCTGCTGATCCAATCGGCATAAAAGAGTCCGCTTTGCACTATTTACTTGTTTATGTAGTTTTATTATTTGCAGGTAGTGGTAAATATTCAGTAGATTATTTACTCAACCGGAAAAGTGAGACAAACAAGAACAACAAAGTAAATGTCAGGGAAGCAAACCTGGCCATGGAGCAATAAAAATTATGACCTCTCATTAAATGCACAGGATTTAGTATGAAACGATCACAATTCATAAGCACAATCGCACTAGGAGCAATAGGTATGACAACATTATCGGCATTCCGAAAATTTACAAGTGGTCTCAGTGAACAGGAACAGGTGATGCCTGTCCTGTTCATCGGTCACGGGTCGCCTATGAACGGCATAGAAGACACAGAGTTTAGTCGTCGATGGACAGAAATGGCGAAAGAGATCCCTACACCCAAAGCCGTGTTAGTGGTATCAGCACACTGGTATACAAAGGGCACGCAAATCACGGCAATGGATTTTCCAAAAACTATTCATGATTTTGGTGGATTTCCACAGGAACTTTTTGATGTGCAATACAAAGCACCCGGGAATCCTGCATTAGCAAAGGAAACCGCCGGTCTTATTCATTCAACAAACGTTGGGTTAGATCATGAATGGGGTTTGGATCACGGTACATGGACAGTGGTAAGACATATGTATCCGGAAGCCAATATTCCGGTGTTGCAGTTGAGCATCGATTATACGAAGGCGCCACAATTCCATTATGATTTGGCTAAAGAACTTCTGGATCTTAGAAAGAAAGGTGTGTTGATCATCGGTAGTGGCAACATGGTGCATAACCTGGGGATGGTGGCATGGGACAGACTGAACGATGCCGCGTATGGATATGACTGGACCATCAAGATGAATGATACATTTAAGGAATTGATACAGTCCGGTGATCACGCACGGTTGATCAATTATACCGGTTTAGGTAAAGAAGCGATGCTCGCTATTCCTACTCCGGAACATTATTTGCCATTGATGTACACATTAGGACTTAAGACAGATAAAGACGAAGTTTCGTTTTTCAATGATAAAGCTGTAGGCGGTTCACTGACCATGACGTCTGTAAAATTGGCATCATGAGTGTAGATGTCAATGTTTTAATTGATTCGTACGGGCGGGATTGTGCAGGTTTGAGCATACATGGCAGCTCCGTAAGCGTATAAAAAAAATTAAATGGTAAAATATCTATATTCTTCTTTAATTCATGCTGTTGAAAAAAAATACATCCGCAAATATGGGACACCCACCATCTTCAATACTCCAGGTTAATCATAAATACTTATTTTTAATCAGT
>JBDUAU010000511.1:0-11185 GCA_040004485.1 Saprospiraceae bacterium | reverse complement strand
ATTTCTTCACTGATCACCGATTGAAATTTAGCTACCATATCGGGGTAAGGATGAGGCCCTACCACAGATCCGATAATGTAATGTGTATCTACCGGATCATTGATCCATTGCCGGATAGCTTCATTGGTTGCATCTTTTAGTGTTTTACTTCCACTGGTTACATGGATTACATTTGCTCCTAACAATTTCATTCGGTCTACATTTGGTTTCTGACGCTCAATGTCAATCTGCCCCATAAAAATTGTGCAATCCATGCCCATCAATGCACACGCAGTAGCTGTAGCCACACCATGCTGACCGGCACCTGTTTCAGCAATGATTCGTTTTTTCTGCAATCGTTTAGCCACCAGTATCTGGCCAAGTGCATTATTGATTTTATGAGAGCCTGTATGATTCAAATCTTCCCGCTTTAAATAAATGTTTGCATTAAACTCATCCGATAGATTTTTTGAAAAATAAAGTGGGGAAGGCCGGCCAACATAATCTTTTAAAAGCGATCTGAATTCTTCCTGGAAATCTGCCGAATGTATAATAGATCTGTATTCTTGCTGTAGTTCATTTACATTCGGATAGAGCATCTCAGGAATAAATGCACCTCCATATTCGCCGTAAAATCCGGCTTCGTTTGGATTAAATGTGTTCATGATGTCTGATTAATTCAATTATTCGTTTGCATTCCTCTTTGTCCTTGATTCCGGGTGAGGTTTCAAGTTTGCTATTTAAGTCCACGCCATAAAACATCGGATGTTTGATCTGTAAGGCGGCTTCAATATTTTTCGATCCGAGACCGCCACTCAGGAAAAAGGGTGTATCCAGTATGTATTTGTCAAGTAATGCCCAATCGAATGATTTTCCACTTCCTCCATAATTTTCTGTTTTTGTGTCAAAAAGAAAATATTGGCAATAATGCTGAAACTGGGTTAAGTCACTAAAGTTGAAATGATCGTCTACTGAAAAAACTTTAATGATTGGTATTTGCTCACGAAGATTTTGACAATATTCCGGCGTCTCGCTTCCGTGTAATTGGATAGTATTAAAGTTGAATCGCTTTTGCATTGCCATTATATTTTCAACGGATTCATTTACGAAAACACCTGTTTTTTTAATGTTGTCCGGGATATTATTTATACTGCATTCAGGGAAATTGTCACCGACATATCGTTTTGAAGGAGAATAAAAAATAAAGCCCATAAAATCAGGTTGCAATGCAGAGATTTCTACAATATTTTCCGGATACTTCATGCCGCAGATTTTAATTTTCATGTTGCAAGCTGTTTAATTAGCTCCTTACATTTTTGGGCTGGATGGCTGTGACGCATGAAATATTCTCCTATTAAAAATCCATCAAAGCCCGATTCCCTGAGCCTTCTGATGGCTTCGGCAGATTCAATTCCACTTTCTGCTATTTTAACAGTTGAAGCAGGTAATTTCTTCGCCAGGAGAATACTGTTTTCAATATCCACTTCGAATGTTTGCAAATCACGATTGTTAATGCCTATAAGATCAATATTCGTAAGATCGATTTCATCCAACTCTTCATCAGAATGAATTTCTAATAACACTTCCATTCCAATTTGATGAGCGAGACTTGTAAGTTGTTTAATCTGGGATGGAACAATGAACCTCGCAATTAATAAGATGGCATCTGCTCCGATAGATTTGGATTCAATAATTTGATATTCATCCAATAAAAAATCTTTTCTGAGAATAGGACAATAGTTGAATTTCCTTGCAATCTGCAGGTCATCTTTCTTTGCTCCAAAAAAATACTCGTCTGTTAAAATTGACAGGGCAGATGCTCCAGCCCCCATGTAACCTAATGTTACTTCTTCGACATTGGCATATTTATTAATGTTCCCTTTCGAGGGCGACTTTCTTTTGAATTCCGCGATGATGCCACTTCGTTTGGGATCAGTCACATATTCACGCATTGAAACACATTGGCTTTTGAAGAAAATACTCTTTTCCAACAATTTGATTGGGTAGAGCGATTTTCGTTCCTCCACTTCTTTGAGCTTGTAATCCCTGATATTGTCAAGTAAGTTCATTGTATTTCTTTTAACGTGCTAAATGAATGTTTGGCTTTTAATGTCATGAGTGACTCTTTCGCCCTGTCAAGTGCCTCGGCAAGTGTCAATACTGGATCATATGTTTGAAGAGCTATTGCAGTGTTGGCCAGTACCACATTGTTTTGAGCGACAGTTCCTTTTCCATCCATAATCATGGTAAATATTTCGGCGGCTTCAGCAACCGTTTCTCCACCATTTAATTGTGCATACTCCACTTTGCTCATGCCGAAATAGTTAGCATCAATAATTTTTTCTCCGTCATTCCTGATCATTTTGCAATCAGTAGTCAATGTAATTTCATCAAAGCCATCCATTGCATGCAAGATCGTAAAACGAATATCTTCTTCCTGGAATAAATATTGGTACATCCGTGCCAATTCCAGACTAAAGACACCGGTCATTTGCACTTTAGGTTGTGCAGGATTTACCAGTGGGCCCAGCATATTAAAGAAAGTTTTTATGCCCAGCTCTTTACGTACCGGTCCGACATGACGCATTGCAGGATGAAATAAGGGCGCATGTAAAAAACATATTCCGGCTTCCTGAAGTTGTGTTTTTAATATAGCCTCATTTGTTTGAAATTGAATACCGAGATGTTCCATGACATTGGAAGACCCTGAGACGGATGACACACCATAATTTCCATGCTTCGCCACTTTAACTCCGGCACCCGCCAGTACAAACGAAGTAATAGTTGAAATATTAAATGTATTTTTTCCATCACCACCCGTTCCGCATACATCCATTGGATTGTATTCTGTTAGATTTATTTGATGACAAAGGCTTAAAAGGCCTTCACGAAATCCGCGTAATTCCTGTACGGTAATATTCCGCATGATAAATGCAGTGAGGAAGGCCGCAATTTGTGAATGATTGTATTTGCCTGATGCAATATCCATCATCACCGATTTCGCTTCCTCCTTAGACAGCGTTTTATGTAGGAATAAATTTTCAAGGATTTCTTTCATCGCATCAATGGTTTATCCAGTTTCCAATTATCGTTTTGCCATATTCTGTTAGCACAGATTCAGGATGAAATTGCACGCCACGCACATCGTAGATTTTATGTTTCATCGCCATGATATTTCCATATTCATCTTTTGCTAATATTTCAATGGCATCCGGAACTTTCGGGCTAACAACCCAGGAATGATAGTGACCTATATCGAACTGAGAAGGTGTGTTTTCAAAAAGATAATCATTATGTATTATGGTGATTCGTGAGGCAACACCATGCAGCGGTTCATCCAGATTGACGAGTGTACCACCAAAAACTTCGCCAATGGCCTGATGACCCAGGCAAATACCAAGGATGCTCTTTGAAGGTGCGTACATTTCAATCACCTTCTTCATCAGTCCTGCTTCATCCGGAATGCCAGGTCCGGGTGAGAGTAGAATTTTATCATACGTCGTAATCATATTCAAATCGACTTTATCATTTTTTACGATATCAATATCTGCGACACCTAAATTGTAAAGCATGTGGACGAGATTGTACACAAACGAATCATAATTGTCTATAACCAGGATCTTCATCTTTATAATTGTTGCGCCAACTCGATGGCTTTTCGTAAGGCAGATAGTTTGTGATTGACTTCCTGCAATTCATTTTTCGGAATCGATTTTGCTACAATTCCGCAGCCCGCCTGATAAATCAATTCATTATTCCGGCTCAAAAATGATCGGATGAATATGGCGTGATTCATGGTGCCATCAAGCCCGAGTATCCCGACAGTCCCTCCATAAAAACCTCTGCTTTCAGGTTCATATGCATCAATGAGCTGCAAGGCTTTGATTTTCGGTGCACCTGACAGAGTTCCCGCAGGATAGGTATCACCAAGAATTTTGACAGGATTGTAATCCTCTTCAAGCTCAGCGCTCACTTTTGAAACCAAATGGATGACGTGAGAATAGTATTCTATTTGCTTAAAACTATCTACACTCACTTTTTTGCTGTTCCGACTGAGATCATTCCTGGCGAGGTCAACCAGCATGATATGCTCTGCATTTTCTTTAGGATCATTGCTCAATGCAATCGCTATTTGTGCATCCTCTTTTACATTTCCTGTTCGTTTAAAAGTACCGGCTATCGGGTTGATGATGGCTTTATGATCTGCTATGATGAGCTGTGCCTCAGGAGATGAACCGAATATTTTGAAATCACTATAATCAAAATAGAAAAGATAGGGCGATGGATTGATGGAGCGCAAAGCCCTATACACATTAAATTCATCTCCTCTGAAAGATTGCCTGAATTTCCTGGAAAGTACGATTTGAAATACATCACCCAGATGACAATGCTTTATCCCTTTCGAAATATTTTGCAAAAAATCATCATCCAAAAAATTGGAAGTTTCCTCTCCCCGAACTGAAAATGGAAATTGAGTAACCGCTCTGTGCTTAATAAGGTCCAGTATTAGATGAATGCCGGGCTCCTGATTTTCCTGGTTATGTTCTATGACAAACAATTCATTGTTGAAATGATTGAATACGATGATGTAGCGGAATAAATGATATTGCAATAATGGTAAATCAAAATTTTGATTCTTAAACCGGATATCTTCAAACAAGGGGATGGCATCGTAGGATGTATATCCAAACAAACCATTCGTCGCGAACCCATATTGAAAAGTATCAGAAGTAAATGATTTGGAAAATGTATTCAGCTCTTCTGCAATATTAAGGTCAGATGTTCTGTGCAATTCAGAGGTTCCATCCGGATATTTGATTTCTGTGGTTTCCCTTCCGGCAATAAAGGAACCAATGGCATTTAGACAGATATAGGAAAAGCTGTTTTCCCGGCTTTTATAATCCGAACTTTCCAATAGAAAAGTATGCGAGAACTTATCCCGTAGCTTCATGTAGAGCTCTACCGGGGTATGAGTATCACTGAGTGTTTTTACGATCGTGGTAGTAAACCTGCACTTCATCCTTTTGAATATTTTGACATTTAAGCAATAAAAAAGCCCGCTGAACTCAGCGGGCTTCTAATATCTTATTACAAAATAGCAGCAACGGTCAACTGAATCCTAAGCAGAATTTAGGTACACACCACCAACCGTTATTTTGATTTAACATTTTCATATCGATGCAAAGTAAGGGGGAATATTCGAGAAAAGCAAAAAATTATTTTGAATGGGTTTCGATTTCGCCCATCAGCTCTTCATTTCAGTCACCAATTCCTTCAAATAAACCAGGTGATCACCAAATTTTCGCTGACTTACTCTTCTGCTCATAAAATATTGCAATACCAGAAGCAAAGCGTAAGTAATATAGCGGGCAACGGGCGAGATTGAATGCCAAAATTCCAATGTACGGTAGTGCTGGAAATAAGGCACAATTTCGACTAAAGTGATAAAGAATATCGTCACGATGGGCAATGCAGTGATATTCCACTTAAGCCTTTTTTCAATAGAATTAATTTGTTGCTCAAGATTTGATTTGACCATTCCATCCATCTTATCCATTTTGAGGAGAGTACGGTAATTAGCGTAGGAAAAAATAACTATGCCCATGCAAAAAACCACGTAGCTCCAGAATATGATGCTGCTGAATACCCCTTGAATATTATTCAGATTAGTCATCACGAGGACAAATGGAAGTATAAGCATCATGATCATTTGCCTTTTAAAAGAGCTTTTCATGGCCTCGATAGGGCCATAACTTTTGTGTTGAATCAGTTCCATGATATCTGTGTTATTATTTGGTTTAATTGGAGTTTGTTTCCAGGTTTGTTTCAGTTCGTCGAGTTCCATAATCAAATCTGTTTTGTCAGTTCACGTAATTTGTTTTTGATGCGATTCATTTTTACCCGGAGATTACCCTGGCTCATCCCGAGGATGTCTTCCATCTCTTCGTAGGATCGTTCTTCCATGTACAGCATTACAATTGCTTTTTCTATTTGGTTTAATTTTTCAATGGCCACATAGAGTTGACTTATCTGCTCGTCTTCCGTTTCCAGAAAATGATTTTCGTCTGTATGGGCTTGCAGGTCGGATGGATCATACGTTGTAATAAAATCTTTTTTCTTTCGTAGCTGGGTTATTGCCGTATTGATGGCTACCCTGTATATCCATGTGCTGATCTTCGCCTCTCCTTTGAATTTTGGGAAAGCTTTCCAAAGCTGCACAATGACATCCTGGAACAGATCCTGCCGGTCAGCTACGGTATAGGCATAGATGCGACACACCTTATGGATCAGCGACTCGAATTCACTTATGAGCTTTACAAACTCTTTTTCTGTATCCTCTTTTTGCAAAACGAGTAGAATTTACAGCATTAGTCGCAGGGAGAGGGGAATTGTTACAAAATCGAGGAAATTATTTCAGAATTAGAAACTCTGGGCTACTGATAGTATTAATTCCTCACTTTCACCATCCTCTTAACTCCGTACACTCCCTGATTTTCAACTTTAACTATATATACTCCGGTTGGAAGATTAGCTAAAGAAATTTGTTCAGCTTGATTTGTTTGGAATTTTTCAGATCGGAGCAAATGACCATTCACATTCAACAATTCAAAGGATATGAAACTGCAGGCATCTATACATACGAAACAATCGATCCCCTTACTGGATGTACAGATTCAGTACAATTGACACTTGGCGTCATACCTCTGGGTGAGGGGATTTGTTTGTCGGGAATTGAGAACAAGAATTCAAATGAGCTTAACATTTATCCGAATCCGGCCAGGGATGAAATAAATATTATTAGCGGGAAATCAATTGAAGCCGTGATGCTGACAACTATTGATGCACGGAATGTTTTATTTAGTCAATATAAGATCAATGATACATTTGCAAAAATTGTTCTTAGTGAAAATCTCTCCGGTGGTCTTTATTTGATAACCATCATCTCGGGCGGACAACGATATTATCGCAAAATCATAATTCTGTGAGTGTATTCCTTCAGAACACTTCTTTTAGAAATTCTAAGTTTCATTCTTCAGTATAATCTCAATCCTTTTATCCGGCACCAGCCAGATAAGCGCCACCAGAACATAGAATCCACCTGCCATCCATGGATTAATCCAGCAAGACGCAATTCCTAAAACGTATAGAACAGGAGACATTTTTCCTTTCATATCTTTTCCAATTGCTTTTGCAAGAATAGAATCATCTCCATGGCTTTTAATGATCCTCGTTTGCAAAATAAAATAAGCCAGTGCCGCCATAAGCAATACGATTCCATACAGTGCCAAAGGGACAGTGGCAAAATGATTCTCTCCCATCCATCCCGTCACAAAAGGAACAAGTGACAACCAAAAAAGTAAATGCAGATTGGCCCATAATACATCACCGGTCACGGATTTGACTGTGTGCATCATATGGTGATGATTGTTCCAATAAATGCCGATATAGATAAAGCTCAGCACATAGCTCAGCACAATGGGAATGAGCGGAATCAGATCACTCCATTCATTTCCATGCGGCACTTTGAATTCCAGAACCATGATGGTGATAATGATGGCGATGACACCATCGCTGAAGGCTTCGAGGCGGGTTTTGTTCATGTTAAAACGGACTATACGTCAGCGAAGCATTGAAAGACAATTGAGTGACATCAGATGCAGAAAAATCCGTTGATTGAAGAGTTCTGATGCGAATGCCGATCCTGTCACCTGCATTGACTGTAATCGAACCAGTATTTATATTCGTTGCAGCTCGGAAGGTTGCCGGAATAATATTAGTGTTTGGAAATCCAAATCTGACCGATGTAGTCAGAGATGTTGTCGCATAAGATGATGCCGGGTGATCAATACCATTATTGGGTGTGGAAGAAGATACAAGTACGGTAAAATCATATTGAAGACCAATGAAATTAATATTAAAAGGTGTATTCACGAATAAGTCCGTACCTACCTCCAGATTTTTTATCGTTCCATTGAACGGGACTACGAAAGAAAATCCACCAGCTTCGGGAGGCATCGTGGACTCGCCGAGACCGTCTATGGTTTCAACTGTATTGTTGCCGAAACCCATTAATCTTGGAGATGGAGAAACCATGGTGGCCCCGGTAATTATAACACCTGTGGAAAAGGGGATTAATTGATCACGATCTGCACCTGATGTATTACCTACAGAAGTCCATTTTGTACCATTCCAGTAATAATAACCGGGTACTACATTATTTGGAAATGTACCCGCCGTCGCTGTGTTATAAATGAGCAGTGAAGTGACAGGTGAGGTAATAGTGGCGACGTCAGTCGCAGATAGCAAACTGATGCGTGGAATCAGCATTCCTTTGTTTGCATTATTGACATCAAGCATCGCAGAGGCAGCAGGTGGAGTGCCGGTCGGATTGATCGATACAGCCTGGGCTTGTAATGAATCTGCTCTTAAAAATAATAGAGAGATCAAAATGCAAAACAAGTTTGCGCAGATGTGGATTTGTTTTTTCAAGATGGAGTTCAGGTTTATGCAAATTTATGTAAAATAAAACTGGTCTCCTGATGTTTCAGAATCGCGCTAAATTACCATCACCTCTTGCTCGAGATCCAAATAAAATGACTTCAGCCTTTGGATAGATTTCAGCAATCTTACTTTTTACAAGGTTAATTATGCTCATTAGCTGAATGGCTTACTCACGATAGTTATAGATAAGGGTTTTGAATTAGACGAGAGCTTTATCCGGGATTCTATCTCGCTATTCCATACTCACAGACGCATCATTTTGTTTAATCTTGTTTCATACGATTGCAGATAATTGAGCTTTGCTGATTTATTTAGAAATGATGCTTCTGTTAATTCCTTTACCCTTTCTTCTTTTGACAATAAATTTTCAATGATCGCCTCAACAATTTTTTGATGGATTCCCGCATTTTCCCCAAGTATTCGAAACTGTTGGAAGATTTTGCCATGTGCCAGACTTTTTGGCAAAAGGCCATCTTCAAGTGCAAAGTCAGTATCGTTTACATGGATGTGGCTGTTGAGCAAATCATAAGCCGGACTTAACTTGTAATCACCGAGTGGTGTTTCCAACAACGAGAAGTTTTTAAAATGCGCATCGCCATTTGAGAAGAGATAATTAAAAAGGATCAGAGTGAATAATTTTGGCGCTTCAATCTGATAGATTGGGAGAAACTTTTTCATGACCCCAAATAATTCGAGGTAATTGCCAACATACTTGTAATCTTTACCGTGTGTCTGTGGTGTTCTGCCCGCCAATGATGCAAAATCTTCAGAAGCCCATTTGCTGCCGTCTTCTTTGCTGTCAAATCGTTTAGTGATGTAGGCAGGTTCGCCATTCTTAAAAAAGATCAATGCATTTTCTGCAGTCTCTATATCAAATACCTGCCTGGCGATTTGCATCGTCAGGTGTTCATTGGCAGGCATCTGATCAGCCTGTTTTCCTGCACCAGGAATTGGTTTTAAAATATAAGCACCTTGTTCTCCTGCTCTGATCAGGCGTAGTTTATTTTTTTCAAGGAGTACTGAGAATTTTTCCTGAACACCGGATAATGATATCCTGGATATGTTTTCCAGAAAAAGTTCATCTGTTGCCTCATTCATTGACGGAGAATCATACGGTAGGACAGGGCTGACTTTTTTGCCATTGAACATGCGTTTGAGACATGTCGGGCTGTAGGTATGATATCCACGAGCCAGTGTGCCAGGACAAACCTCAATTTCCATTTTGCCTACTACTTTTTGCATTTTTATCAAAAATTCCTTTCCATCAATTGTTTATTGCCTATTGCCCATTGCCTATTGTTTCCACAGTGACTGCTCCGATTGTATCATACCTGGCTGTATTGGTCAGTAAGCTGAAGGAATCATCCTCATCGATCTGTAAAAATCTGCAGACCACTTGTTTGTTCGATCCTTCGGGCAGCTTATTATAAAAGAAAGGAAAGAGGAATGCTGAGTGGTATTCTTCTTTGGTCTTGGGTAGGGTAAGGCTGATGGCAGGTTTATTTTGATTGTTCACCCAACTAGCTTCATATTTAAATGTAAATGAACCATCGTCATGTTGTGTCAGTATACCGGCGCTTTCACCTTTGTATTTGATGGATGCACTTCTCATGGCTTAAGTATATTTTTCTTAATCTGAAGTATGATTTCCAGACCTAACACATCAGCCAGTTTCGTGAGTACATCAAGTGATGGATTGCCCTGGCCTCTTTCCAGTTTGTACAGGGTATTCGTGCTGACCTGTGCAAGGTCAGCAAGATATGGCTGAGTGATTTTCAATGATTTTCGGCGCTCACGAAAGGCTTTTCCAAGGTCACTAATTGACATTATAATGTGATTTTTTATCTAAATTAAGGTAAAATCATCACAAAAGCAAGTAAAATCACATTATTATATGATTATGTACTAGTAAATAATGGTTTTTGGTTAAAAATGAGTATAAATCATAGTATAATGTGATTTTAAAGCGATTATATCTTGTTTTATTCTTTAACATTAAGAATTACATTATAGGGTGGTAAAGTAATTATTTGGACAATAAGTTTCCAATATGGAAACTTAATATTATATTTATCGTTTAAATATTCATCAGTTGAGAATTATCACCAACAAGCCGCTTCGGGAATTCGGGGACGTAAATTCTCATGCCAGGAATTCAATCGAAGATTGGTACAAATTGGCAAGTAGTAGGATGGTCATTTGGAATAAACCGCAGGATGTTGTCAAAACTTTTGGGGAGAGGAATGTAGACATACTTCAAAACAACAGAGTTTGTATAGATATCAAAGGCAACGATATAAGGGTGGTATTGAAAGTTGAATACGGACGCGGTATGGCATTTGTCAAATGGATTGGTTGGCACAAAGACTACGAACGTTTAGGTAAGAATATACACTCAATATAAAATACATAATATGGCACAGTGGGAAAAGTTAGAATCGGAAAGTGATTACGAGGCAGCTGTAGACCGGGTGAATATAATACTCGATGCTGACAGAACAGATGAAATACAAAATGAGATCATGCTGCTATCCTATCTTATCGAAGAATATGATGCAGTTCATTACCCGATGCCGGATGCGGCTCCGCACGAAGTCATCAAATTTATGTTGGAGATGAAGGATCTAAAGCAAAAAGATCTGATTCCAATCCTGGGCACTAAAGGAAATGTCTCTAAAATACTAAGCGGTGCCGCAAAACTTCC
>JBDUAU010000502.1:0-11209 GCA_040004485.1 Saprospiraceae bacterium | reverse complement strand
CCATATTGACTACGAGAATAAATATTGAGAAGTTTTTGGGGTAATATCCATGCATTTTCACCACCTATCTGCACTCCGGCATCGTGATGGAAGCCGAGTAAGCCATCAGGTTCGTAGAATTCGAGATGGATAGGATATTCCCATGTCGGTTTAAAGTCCTGCACGTAAAGTCCACTATCCACATCAAAAAAATATTTCGGATCAGTGGATAATGATAATACCGCAAGCCCTCGCTCTTCGAAATCTTCGTTGATGAAATAAGTATTGGTCACCACCGGTCCGGGCAGTTGATCCAGGTAAAACATGCGGGCTTTTACTACGGTTGTCATGTTGATAAGAACAGGCTGTGTAAAGACAGGACTGCTTTCCGTAGGTATAGCTCCATCAAGTGTATATCGAAGAGTGCCTTGTCCGTATTTATCAGTGATGTTGATCGTTACAGCGCCGGAGAAAAAACCGCCTGACTGAGAGAATACAGGTACTTGTCGCACATAGTCTGTATAAAAAACGCTGGTATTATTGCTTGCTCCGGGTGTAGGTTTTTTGAAATAGCCCCAAGGTAGGTTACCATCTGATTGCAGTCCATAAGAAATGTCTGAAGGTTGCTCCACGTAGACCACTTCACTAGCCTTAGTACCGCTCGGATCGAATAGTGCCAATTGTTCACCTCCTGCACTTAATTTGAAACTCGTATGTAAGCCGGTACCGCTACCATCTGCCCAAACAAGGAGGAAACCTTTTGCATTGACCACTGTGCCTGCAGGGAAGCCCCATTCTGAAGGGTTATTGCTGTCCGAGAGGTACCAGCCGGTGAGATTGACTGAGCTATTGCCCGGGTTGTAGAGTTCAATCCAATCGTTGAATTCTCCACTCTCCGGGTCGGCAATAGTAGTGGCATTTGAGGCCTGAAGTTCGTTGATAAGGACTTGAGTGTATGATTTGTTAAAACCGAAAAGTAGGACGATGCAGGCAAGCAGGCGTAAGCGTTTCTTCATAATTAAAATGGAAGACAAGAGTAATTTGGACAAGGTATGGAAAGTAGAAGAATATGAATACGTAAAGAGCAAATCGGATTATATATTAATCCATTTTTTTTATTTCTTTAACCTTGTATCTATGAGGTGAAATGACAATTGATAAAAGTGATGAACAACTTAGAGCTATTTAGAAAAGAATATTTACAAGCAAATACGTGGGCACAAAGAAAAGATGGTGCTCCGCTTTATCTTTTAGATAAACTGTCAACGGAAGAATTAAAGAGTGCAGAAATTGAAATGATTCAATCCTTAAGTCCGGGTGATACATGGCCGATCATCGGACTTGGACATATAAAATCAAAAGACGCATTACCGAAACTTTATAAATTACTTGATAAGGGTGAGAAGAAAATTAAAGTGACAATAGCGCATTCGATATTTCAGATATGTCAGGACCAGAAGATGATTGATATCGTTTTGGAAGAAACCACAAAAACGACACACTGGTCTGATCTCATTGATATACTTTATTTGCTTCCGGCATTCCAGGACGAAAGAGTGATGACCATGCTCAACGATTTTCGCCACCATAAAGAGTATCTGGTAGCCTATAATGCGACAAGGGCACTCGGACTTCCCACTGATGAAGTGGTGGAGAAGTTCAAAGTAAAAAAGCCTGAGGGAAAATAACTAAGTTTTTTCCTAAGTCAATCTGGCACAATTTGAAGCAACAATTCATATAGGCATTAAGGAAGGTATCACTGTGGCGATGGAAGGATTAGACGAGCTATTGGTTGCATTAAAAAAGTAAAATATGATGATAAAGCAGCACCTTGATGTTTATTTCAAATTCAAACTCACGCTGCATGAAATACATCATTCAACTCGAAGAACTCGGATTAATGGCCATTGCTATTTTTGGTCTCTATGCTCAACCTATACAATTATCGTGGTGGATTTGGATCTTACTCTTCTTATCACCTGACTTTGGAATGTTAGGTTACCTGATCAATACTAAAATAGGTGCGGTAACTTATAATCTACTTCACCACAGGCTTATTGGAACAGCTGTATTGGGTATTGGTTATTTTCAGCAAATGCCTTACATGGTGCTTGCGGGATTAATTATCCTTGGACATTCATCATTTGATCGGGCTTTAGGTTATGGACTTAAATATCCCGATGACTTTAAGCATACGCATTTGGGTTGGATAGGTAAAGACATGGAGATGAAAATCAAACCTGTGTGATCACTTAGGTATGCAGGACTTAACCTAAGCTTAACCTTTTGCATTATTTTCGGCGAAACAACCTGTCCTGATTTTCGTTTACTTTGCGGGCTTACTTATTGGTAAGCATATCAATTTCAAGAACCATCATACATATGAAAACTATTCAATCCAAAAACATACTTTTTTGCCTGCTTTTGTTGCTTCCTACCCTATCCTTTGCCGGTGAGATCTTCGGGACACTGAAGAAAGACGGAAAGCCTCTGGCGAAGCAGGAAGTTAAGTTCGTCCAGGGCACTACTGTGATCGGTACGGCTACAACGGATGAAAAAGGATACTTCTCTTTTGTCGCCAAGCCAATCGGCAAACTGACCCTTCAATTGCCTGGGTATGAAGGAGCTACCTTTGATGTGTTCTCTACGAATAACTCATCCGGGTACACTTTGTCACTGGTCAAAGAAGGAGAAAAATGGGTACTGAAGAAACAGTAAAACCACAGCCCGGCCCACATAAGAGAGATTTCTGGGACAAGGCCAACATAATTTTAGGCCCTATCGCCACACTCATGACTGCAGTGACGATTGCTTTGGTCAGCTATATGGCTTCAGGCTATCTCAATACGAACCAGGAAAACGAGGCCAAGACGAGACTCTATACGGAACTCATGAGTCGTCGTGAAGAGTCAGAGAGTGCGCTGCGGAAGGATATGTTCACGTCGATCATCAATTCGATATTGTCAGGATCTCAGGGTTCGACTATTGATGAAAAGATCCTTCAGCTTGAATTGTTGGCTTACAATTTTCATGAGTCTCTCAATCTGACTCCGTTGTTTACATATCTGGACAGGCGCAATGTGATCGAGACAACAGATCCAAAATTGAGATTGGCTTTCAAAGAACGATTGTACAATATGTCCCGCGAAGTCACGAACAAGCAAATCGCAAGTCTGGAAGGCGTATCGAGTATTGAGAAATTCAATTATTGTTATGACACGATCAATTGTGCGGGAATGGATAAGACCTTTAGCTGCACTTTCCAGGATAGTGTCTACAATGGCCGTCAATGGGATTCGATCACCCATATAGTCCGGCTGACTATTTTGAAAATTGATACTATTAATCTAAGCCTGGAAGTACGCCTTAATATCTGCACCCAAATGTCCGGCAAAGAAGACAAGTGTGCAAATCCTGCATTTACAATTGACTTCTTTGAATTTCCGATGATCGACAATACACGTCTTATCAATGACAGGCGATGTGCAGTGGTGATGCGTGATTTTGATACGACAAATAAATTTATCGAGATGGATCTTATCTTTTTCCCCGGCTCTCATTCGAGTCTGAAGGAGAGACCATACTATGATGACATCGTGGCGAAGTTATTGCCGGGTAAGGGAGGATTGAAAAATTGAAAATTGGTCTGGTCAGACATTTCAAAGTAAAACATAATTACCCGACTTCATGGTTCGTATCGAAGGAAGAAGTTCTTCAGTGGTTTGAAGGATATGAAAATGCTGAAATCGAATATCAGCAGGTGAATATGGGTGAGATCGGGTGGACAAGTTGCTATACCAGTCCGTCTGCTCGAGCTATAAAAACAGCAGATGCGGTTTTCTCCGGAAATAATATCAAAACAAATGCTTTGAGGGAGCTCAATATTTTGCCTCTACTGAATACTAAAATCAGTTTACCATTTCTTGTATGGGCGATACTCGTGCGCATCAGGTCCTTTTCGTCGAATATGATCACGGAAGAATTTAAAACACGACTATTTACTTTTTTAGACACCATTATAAGCGAAGACAATGAAAATGTGCTTATCGTAAGTCACGGTTTTGTCATGATGTTTCTCCGGAAAGAATTATTGAGAAGAGGTTTTACAGGGCCTGGCATGATGTCACCGGTTCATAGAAGGGTATATGTCTTTGAAAAAGATTAAGATTACCAGGTGGTGGAACCTATAGCTCATGAATGCAAAGTAATAAGCTGCTTTTTTGGCGTTGTTAAAAAAAATGGCATTAAAACAAATATTGGCCCTAACTTGTCCATCCTATTCCATCGGCGAATATTATCTTAAATAACGGCATGAAACGACATGAAAAAAATACTCATACTTTCCACTATTTTTCTTATCCACATGCAGAGTTATGCTCAAACCGAAAAAGGGAATATTTTCCTTGGAGGTCAGCTTAACTTATTTATCAGTAATTGGACTATCTCGGACAACAATAATGTGGGCACAAGTCAGACACTTAATTTTTCGATTGCTCCAAATATAGGGGCGTTCATTAAAGACAATTTAGCTATTGGCCTGGCGATCAATATTGGAAATAGTAACAATAAAAATGTGTATGATCCGGTAAGTCCTCTGGCTTTTGGTTCTACCATTAAAAACTCAACAATGAACTATGGTGTGGGTATTTTCATGCGTTCGTATAAAAAGATAACCAATAATTTTTACTTTTCCATTAATGGCCAATTGAATTATTTGTCGCAACCGGGCAAAACAGAGGATATCAGTGAAGACCCTAATGTTGTATATCCGCCATCAAGCCCTGCTATACAGTATATAAGGTCAAGCACTATTGGCGTGACCATTGCCCCAGGTCTTGACTATTTTATCACACCTCATCTGGGATTGAGAGCTACATTTGGCAATCTTTTTTTCAATACATCGACGACTAAAAATATCACGCTGCAAAATGATAATAAGCAGACTGTATCTAACTACGGGATTAACTTAAATATTTCAACTTTTTCATTTGGCATGAATTATTATTTTTAATGTAGTCGTATGCCTTTAAATCTGCCAGGCCAAGCTCAGGCATTTACATAAAGGATCGTTGCGGGTCCTCTTCTACCCTATTTATCAACTACTACTTTATATGTATCAATTCCTTTATTATTTTCTATGCTGAGAATATACATTCCAGCAGGAACTTGCTCAAGAGATAATGTGCCATAGAAATGACCGCTGGCAATTGTTCCGCCATCCAATCTGTTCAATCGATAGGTTTCATTTCCTTTAAGTTCACTTATTACATACACAGCATCATGAGCGGGGTTTGGAAATAAATAATTTTTAGACGATGATATATTTCCAAGAGCGGTGCTGCCGGTAATAATCTGAATGGCATGATAGGCATCCAGCTTTCCATGTCCCCAACGATTGTTTCCCTCAGGTCCTATAGCTCCTGTCAAACCATCGGTGCGCGCAGAATTAATAATGATCTGTTTTACTTCCGCTGCACTGAGCGAAGGATTTGCTTCCAGGATTAAGGCTACAGTTCCTGTCACCATAGGTGCACTCATACTTGTACCACTGAGCTTAATAAATTCGTATGCCTTGCCATTGAACGTAATTGATGTGACGGGCGTCACATTTTCTTTTGAAAAGGAATTGAAAGAAGAAATGATATTCAGGCCCGGAGCTGAAATATCAGGCTTGATCACTTCGTCCATGCGTGGTCCATAGCTCGAGAACGAGGTCAATAGAAAATTGGTTTCATGAGCAGCAGCTGTGATCACACTGTTCGTCACACCGGGATGACCGATACCGTAATTTTTATCACCGTTGACATAGCCTGTCGTAGGCGCTGTGAAACCATATCCCCAATTGCCAATTCCGTATGTGGTCAATCGGGTGTTCCAGAAATGTACAGTTCCTGAAGGTGCTTCAGCGTAAAGTATTTTCTTCAATGCAGCATTCTTACTTTGGATGTCCAGTGTCATTTGCGGTCTTCCATTGAGAGGATGTGCTGCATCTGTGGTGACATGATAAAAGATCGTATCCGCACCGATGATCATAAATGTATCGATGTATGGCGCAGCAGAGGCTGTATGGATCAGGTCACTTTGACCAATAAGTTGATTTTGATCATTGAGAATTCGAAGCTGTGCCGAAAAAGAATTTCCGGCTTCACCCCACATGGCGATGGACTGGCCCCAGAGATCATGATCATTGATATAGTCGAAGCCACCGATGCGCGTACGAATGGAATCATTGACAAAATTCTTTTTCAGGTGAAAATTGATGTTGCCATTATTGCCACCGCTGAATACAAATACGACACCAAGATCACTGAAGGCATCGATAGCCTGGGACATCAGTGATGTGCCATCCAGTGGAAACAATCTATAATTTCCCCAACTGTTGTTGACGACAAGTCGCTTACCTGTTGATTGTGAGATATTGTACATCCACTGATAGGCATCGAGTGAACTGCTGACATCATTGCGCATCTGGCTAAAAAGAAAATCGCTTTCAAACCCTACACCGCGATACTTCGTGCCTGCACCGCTTCCACCTGCGATACCGGCTACATGTGTAGCATGGTAGTCTGTAAGTGGTGAAAGTGTATCATGTTGTGCTGCTGCTAATTGATCTGGATCCGTGTATACAGCGCCATGTGAAAATCCTTCAGGAGGTGTGCCTATCACTTTGATCTGATCCCATGCAGCCATGATCCGTGTATGATCAAGTGTGGTGTCATAAAACATCGGATGAGTGTAATCGAATCCCCAATCGACAATTCCTATCAGTACATTTTTTCCGGTGTATGGTTGTGGCAAATCAATGCCTTTATGCACCAGGTCTGCGCGTATATCCTTGACGGCACCATCGAGTTCTGGAGCTATCTTTTCTGCCACTTCTATATAATCAATACCCGTATAAGAAAATCCTTCACGCAATAAATACAAGGGCATGCGCATGCTTACGATGGAACCGATGACAGCGCCTACATCAAAGCCATCTCTAATTGCCTGTGCTTTATCGAAGGAGGAATTGATTTTACACAACACGGCAATATCATAATGATCGGCTGTTTTATATATTGGATAAAAATCCACAACTTGCTGAGATGGAAAGCTGCGGTTGTGATTGATGTCTTTTTGGATGACCTGGATAGCAGCGTGTGTTGAAGCCGGCATGATGGCCTGGGCTGATATGGAATGGCCAATAAGAAGGAATGCAAAAAACGAGATAATATTTTTCATTTGAGATGAGGGTTAAGCCAATAATAAAGATAGGTATTAAACTCGCAAAGCACGGTCTTGCTGATGCTCAGATACAGCAAAAAGGCAGCGCAGGCTCCGGTTAAACTAAAAAAGCTACTTTGATTGAAGTATGATGCAGGAAGACACAAAGTTTAGTTTAAACAGCCATCATGATGATCATCTCTATTGATGACATAGATCATTCTGCAAAATAAGTTACCTGGCTTTCTTTGATATGAACTAACAAAGAATATAGATGTTGCGTAAAACTCTGATTATTTCCTACTCCTTTACCGGCAACAACGATGCCTTAGCATCGAGCATAGCTGCTGAATTGAAAGCTGAGCATATCAAAATCTTAGAAAAGAAAATGCGAACGACAAGTAAAATTTTCTTTGATATATTATTTAACCGCACGCCGGTAGTAAATCCCACAGTTGAAAAAGTGGAGGAATATGATCTTGTCATATTTATGGGGCCTGTTTGGATGGGACAAATAGCAACACCACTTCGCGGCTATTTCAAACAACTAAAAACCACCATGGGCAAATACGCTTTCATCACCATAAGCGGTGGAGCTGACGGGCCGAATATTAAACTTGCAGGTGAATTGTATAAAAGACTTGAAAAAGAACCTGCAGCACTCATCGATATGCATATCGCTGATCTTCTTCCTGCCGAACCGAAACCTGAACGAAAGGATACTTCTGCATACCGCATGAGTAAAGATGATATTAAAATCCTGACCGATAAAATAGTGAAGACATTGAGAGAAACAGTAATTGAGTAGAAAACAACCATTCCCCTATTCAAACACATAATTCACTTTTCATTTCGCACGAAGGTCAAGGAGAAAATTGACTTTATCTATTTTGCGCTGAGCACACAGCCTCCAGGCAGATAGATGATTCATTCAAAATAAATTTGAATTCCAACAAAAAATTGATCTTTGCTTTCAATCATCACTAATATCCACTGTACCTATGAAATTTCAATTTTCAATATACTTTTGCATGCTGCTGACATTGCTATCCTTATCGTGTAAACGTGCAGCACCAACTGTAGCCAATGAACCTGCCCCAAAAGAGATACAACAAAAAGGTATTCCTCAAAAATTTAAGGGCCAATGGGTAAACCTTAAGTACATCGAAAGCCTGAAGCGTACCAAATCTCCTTCTAAATCACAGGATGTGGCTTATCTCTCTTTTGTCACGATTGATAAAAATATGGTGAGTAGTGTCTGGAATTTTCATGAAGGCACTTCAGATAGCCTCACTTTGATTTCTGACCATGAGATCGAAACCCCTGCTAAAGCGAGATATACACTGATTAGCCCTGAAAAACTTCTTTCCACTACAGATAAAGGTATTGATACACTCTTTCGCTTTGACATGAACGAAAAGAATGAGCTTTCAAACAGGGCAATCAATGAATTTGTGTTTAAAGGAAATTATTCTAACGGCAAAACAAATGTTGAATTTACAGGTGATGGAAAAGTCAAAGGCCTGGATGCATTTGATACGTATGCGGCACTTCAGGACTATTATGATGCCGGGTTAAACTTAGATAAACTACTGCTCTATAAAGGAGACAATGAAACTGAATTCACCTGGGAATTCAAAGGTGACAAACTCATCCTATACGCTATAGAATGTAAAAAATATGACAAAGCCGATAAAAGGTGCGTGGTCCTGAAACGAGGCAAGAAAGTCTACACCTTGATGCGGAAATAAATCCGGAAGTGTTCTCTAACAGAGGATTGGATTCCATCTTTAAAGACTCGTATGTAATGTTACCTTTACAACTTCATTTTCACAAGTATTAAAGTATGGACGACAAGAAAGTAACGAAAGATAGCAATGGTAATGTGCTGGCAGAAGGAGATGCTGTGCTTCTTACTAAAGATCTGAAAGTAAAGGGTTTCAATAAAGACCTCAAAAGGGGGACACTGATCAAGAATATACGACTGACATCTGATCCGGGGGAAATAGAGGGAAAAGTAGAAGGAAGTATGCTCGTGGTGAAGACGATGTACCTAAAGAAGAAATAAAAGACTTACTGTTTCATTTTTATTTTTGATTCATCAGGATTTTTTTTTGCACCACCTCTGGATTGGTCTTAATAAACCCAAGCGTACGTATTATAAATTTTATTCTTGTAGCGCCAACGATAAGACAAAGGGTAATACAGCAAATTATTGATAAGCAATGGCATCCACCGCAACATAGGCAGTGCCCCTATGGCATCACGTCGAATGTTTGGCAACGATTTCCTTTGCTATTTTTTCGTTGTGTAACATAAGTTACAGTTCAACCCTTCTCTACTCCCGAACTTTACACTATTGCAGATTAAAAAAATAGCTCAATAATGGATTTGGTCCAAAAACATAAACTTACCATCATCGGAATCGTGGCTGGTGCCATGGCCGGTTATCTCTACTATCATTTTGTAGGATGTGCCAGCGGGAGCTGTATTATTACCTCCAGACCGTTAAACAGCACATTGTACGGAGCTCTGATGGGAGGACTTTTAATGTCAACATTCAAAAAGGATATTCCAAAAACAATAAATAAATAAATAAAAATGAAAACAGAAAATATCATCAAAGAAAAAAAAGGCACCATTATAGATGTGCGGACAGCTGCAGAATTCAGAAGAGGAAATGTTGTCGGAAGCATTAACATTCCATTGCAGGAAATACCTCAACGGATAAATGAACTTAAAGGCCTGAAACAACCTTTAGTACTGTGTTGTGCATCTGGCAATAGAAGCGGACAAGCTAATAGCATCCTGCAACAACATGGAATTGATAGCCTGGATGGCGGATCATGGATAACTGTAAATGGTATCCAAAATCAAACAATTGAAAAGAGCCAGATCATCTAATCCAAATTACATGATCAGGGATTTATTCGTCCTTGGCAAAAAAAAAATAATGAAAGAAAGAATCTTCACCAACTGGACATTTACAAGGGCATTGTATCTCATTTTGGGAGTCGTGGTTATAGTCGAGTCCGTTACAAGCCATCAATGGTTTGGCATTGGGATCGGCGGATATTTTGCCGCCATGGGGTTATTTGCTTTTGGCTGTGCTGCAGGAAATTGTTATGGCGGAAAGTGTGCTGTTGAACCCAAACAAAAAATGACAGCATCTGCCCGGGACGTAGATTTCGAGGAAATAAAATCCAAATAATGCAAGGCAGATATATCACTTTATACCTGACCATAATCACTTTACTCTTCAATAGCTGCCATCAAGGACAAACACCATCCGACGGTACAAAGCTTTCAGCTACGGTATTTGCTGAAAAGATATCAGAACTTCCATCTGCACCAATTGTTGATGTGCGAACACCTGAAGAATTTGAGAAAGGACATTTAGTAAATGCCAAAAACTTTGACTGGAACAGTTCGAATTTCGATGTGCAGATATCAGGACTTGATAAATCCTTACCTGTTTTTGTTTACTGCTTAAGTGGAGGCAGAAGTTCGTCAGCCGTAAATAAAATGCTTTCTGCCGGTTTCAAAGAAGTATATGAAATGGACGGTGGAATTCTAAAATGGAGAGCCGCCAATTTTCCGGAGTCTGCCACTCCTGGCAGATCAGAAGGAATGAACAAACAACAATTTGATGCACTCCTCAACACCGACAAATTGACGCTCATCGATTTTTATGCTGATTGGTGTGCTCCCTGCAAAAAAATGAAACCATATCTTGATGAGATCGCAAAGGACATGGCTGATAAGGTTGTCGTGATCCGCATCAATGCAGATGACAATCAGACTCTTTGTAAAGAATTGAACGTAGATGCACTCCCCTGTCTCCAATTATACATAGACAAAATCCTCACCTGGTCCAATAACGGCTTTATCGAAAAACCTGCTGTTGTAGCCCAACTTCAGTAATCTTATTTTCGTTCGTATTTCCATAAAAATATAATATAATCGAAATGGCCATCCGGATTGTGTCCATCATGATTATCTAAAATTTCATCTATATTTACCT
>JBDUAU010000531.1:0-11209 GCA_040004485.1 Saprospiraceae bacterium | reverse complement strand
GATAAATGTAAATGGTGGAAGACCGCTGGTCACCGTAAGATTAACATTTGCATTTGATTGGTTAGCCCCTAGGCATGTGAAAGAGATAGTGGTTGTAGGCGTTGGATTTACAACAAGTATTACGGAGTCAGTAGCAGAACAATTTGTCATCGGATCTGTGATGGTCACATGATAAACACCAGCGATGTGGACAAAACCTGAACTTTGAGTTGTAGCTGAAAATCCACCAGGACCTGACCATACAAAATTATAGCTGACAGTATCCGGAGATACGTTGGCAAAAAACGAAGTACTGTCATTTGCGCAAATCACACTATCACCTGTAATATTCACTTGTGCAAAAGGCAGGAAGATATTATTAAGTACAAAAGTGCTTGCAAACCACCATGTATTGAGTGTACTATTTTCTGCATATCCAAATGGTGTACCTGTACAACTTCCTGTCGGAGGATCACCGATCTGGAAATTATCCCAGGACCTGCAGCCTCCTACACCACAAACACATCCGTTAAATTGTATTTTAGGCTGACCTGTTCCCGGATCACCTTCATCAATGGTCACGGTCACAACATCATCTGTAATCTGGCTATCATCCCAAAACAAAAGATTAGTGGCTATACCTGCACAAATCGGTCTGACCGTCTGAACACAGTAACCATTTTTTAAGAATTCCACATCAAAAGCTGCATAATGCTGAACTCCCTGTGAATAACGGATGATGGTAGGAACCTGCTCTCCAAATAATATCATAGAACCATCTCCCTTCAAACCATTCCAGGGAATGCAAATTGTGTCTGCAGTAACGTAAAACATAGCAATGAGAACGTCCTGAGAATTCAGATCATAGATTCCATTTTGATTAAAGTCGAGTATCACTTCAACCTGTCCGGGTTTTGTAACACCTACATTAATACAATAGCTGTTGGGTGATTGACAACTGACGCTTTGTAATACAACCGACCCACATTGGGCCAATGAAGATGGAAATAATATATTGTCCGGATCATTTAGAAATGCCTGATGATCTGCATTATTGGCAGTGGCATTCATATCATTGACTGATCGTCTGTCGGCCATGACATCTCCTGTATTTCCGGGTCCTCTGTCACCGAAGGAAACCGTAAATGATAAACCCTGAAATCCAGAATTGGCAAAATTTATTTTGGATACAAAACCATCCATCGTGTAGGTGTAGAACTGTCCGTTAAATTGCCTGTTGAATGCACAATCCGGTGGTACACCTGTGCCTCTTGGTGGAGTTCTGAGTGCCCAGTTACGTGACCATAATCTACCTGGTTTAACAATATTAGCATTCCGAACTGTAAAGTCATACCAAAGAATATTGACAATATCGTTTGGATTGGGAATAACTCCATCCCCATCATTAAACTGAATAATATAATCACCGATAGCATTAGGAATAAACCTTGAATATGGAAATGTCCCTGTATTTGTGCTATAACCACCTCCACCCAGAACATCTGGGCCTGCAGAAGCTAATGCATATGTAGAGGCATTATCATTAGCCAGACCTACCTGAAATGGACCAAAAACCACATTTCCAACGTTATCAATTATTCTGAAAAAATAAGAACTGTTGAGCGTCCCGTCATCGGCTGCTTCAGCAGATAAGCCGATAAAAACAGTATCTGTAACTGAGGTAACTGCAATATGCAAACTGGATGCTGTGCCATTGACGGATGCATAAGATGCAAAATTGCCAAATCCTGAAGCATTTGTATGAAGCATCGCAGAATCTGCTAATGTGGGGGATAACTCCTTTGTGCCTTCTCCAAACAATTTTCCGAAAGAAAACTGGAGAAATACAATAAAGGCTGAGATGATGATCAGTCGGTTCTTGTGGTTCATGGTGGGTAAAAACTTTTGCAAATTGTTTGTTTTAGTATTGATTATCAATACGTTAAGTACCAATTACTCATTCTCAAAAGGGTTCGGTTATGCGGTTGTAGGTCAATACATATGCGGATTAGCCTAATACCTGCAAGAGGGGAGGCAAATACTATACCAGAATAAGGGATGAGAAAGAGGTGAGCACGCACCTGGGGGGAGATGGCCGGCTCTAATAACTGATAATCAAACCAGTAGAAGTTTATGGGTTAATGCAATTCATTTATATTTAACGAAGGAGAGTAACATCCCCTTTAAATGGAATCACCTTTCCATTGATAAGCTCCACCGTAGCTATATAAGCGAAGACAGCAGGATTCATGGGCAGGCCTCTAAATGTTCCATTCCAACCCAGTAAAGGGTCATTCAGAAGGAAATCATTGGCCACAAAGACCTGATTACCCCATCGATCGAATATTTCCAAATAGACCACACGTCGTACACGATCATCACCATAGATGGTAAAAAAATCATTGATGTCATCACCATTGGGAGAAAAGACATTCGGTATATAAATATTGACATCAAGATTAACATGGAGCAATAAGTAATCGACATCCACGCAGCTCCCCAGATAAGCCGTTGCAGAAATAGTTGCATTTGTACTTCCGTATAGATAAGGATTGATACAATATGTGCAGGAGAGGTGATCATCCGGTGACCAGACAATTGAATCAATCTGCGACCAAGGCACACTCACTGTGGCTGACAATTGGATGCTATCTCCGAATTGCAGTTCAATATCCTCACCAATATCTATGCTCAATGATTGTCCTTCAGGTATAATATAATCTTCTTGATAACTGCATCCGTTTGCATCCACCACTAAGAGGGTATATGTACCCGACATCAGATTCAGGAATAGAGGAGATGATTGCAATGGAAGGCCACCGAGGGAGTATGTAAATGCGGGTGTACCTCCTGTAACTTCTGTAATCAAAAAACTTCCTGAAAAGTCCCCTTCACAGAAAGGAGCTACGATATTGGCCTGAACACCGACCAGAGGATCAGGTAATGCCAACATGATTGAATCCATTGATTGACATCCTGTAATTTCATTGAAAACAGACAAATAATACATGCCCGGTTGTGTAGGTTCTATTACAGGCGTACTCACTCCGATAAACTGAGGACCATTCCATTCATAATGTATATCTGGTCCTACTTCTGTTGATCCGATATCAATCATGGCTGTGTTATCCACACATGTAAATTGTTCTACCAGGCGTATCTCAATAAATGGCAGCTCACTCAAATCAGTCACTATCACGGAATCAGCATTGCTACATCCTGTGATTGTATCGGTAGCTGTAATGAAGTATTGACCTGCTTTATCAACCAGTACGCTCATCAGGTCTACAGGGGGGAGAACGCCCGGGCCAGTCCAATTAAAGATGATATCCTTAAGATTATTTATGGCCCCTTCATTGAGACGGGCAGTATGGTGGTCGCAATCAAGAAATTGCGGATTACCTGCATTGACCGGCGGATAGGCTATCAGGTCATTGACATAAACAGAATCATTGTCAAAGCAACCACTTATTGTATCCGTGACTACAAACGTAAACATGCCCCCCGAAGTCACTTGCAGGAATGGAGAAGTACTGACAATATTCCCAAGCTTGTCAAACCAGATATATCCGATATTGGGGCCATTGGAGGAACCTGTGGAATTAAGATCCACGAAATTGCTGAAACACGTCAGGCTTAAAGGATCCTGGATAATCGCAATAATATTTGCAGTAATATCTGTAATGATAACTGTATTTGGCTGTGATATACAATCTGTGATTGTATCTGTGACAATAAGTGAATACGCACCCGGAACCGTAATAATCGGATTGATCAGATATTCATTCGAGCCATTAATTCCGGGACCAGTCCATTGGTAGATTAGATTAGTTCCTATAGGACCACCCTGAAGAATGATAGTATCAATGTCACAACTGAAAAAAGCATCGGCTCCTGCATTTGAAATAACTATTTCAGGATCAGCGATAACAAAAACTGTATCCATATTCTCACAACCCCCGGATGAAATAATGGTCAATATATACATACCGGGCAGAGAAACGGATGGATTCAAATCAGATTGATTGCCTGCATTGATATCCGGTCCACTCCATATTATACTACCACCAATAGCTGAGCCTTGTAAAACAACTACTGGTGATGAACATGCAAGTAACTGATCCGGGCCTGCTGCCACAACCGGTAACGCTTCCAATATTAAATTCAGGCTCCTGATCGTATCACAACTGCCCAATCCCGGAATGGTATCTAATAAGAAAACTCCAGTAGTTGCATAATCAATTCCATTAAACGTGTATACATCTCCTTCGCAGATCGATGCATTTATCATCAATGTATTTAACCCTAAAACCTGCAGTCGAAGTATCCGAATTGAATCACACCCTATCTCAGCCATCACTGTATCAATAAGGTATTCGCCTGCTTGTGCATAATCGATTCCTCCTAAGGTAAAGACATCACCTTCACATATGCTTACATCCAGGAATGTGGTTTCAAGAGGATTAATAATGAGATCAAGTGTAAGAATCGTGTCACATCCTACGATAGCGGAGATTGTATCTATGACATATTGGCCGGCAATGGAATAATTGATACCGTTCATTGTAAAAACGTCTCCTGCGCAAATGCTGACATGCTGAACTTGCTGTTCCAAAGGCATCAGGCTTAAAGTGAGATGTATAATGCTATCGCATCCGTTTGAAGCACCACCCGGAATAAGAATATTAAAGTTTCCAGGTGCAGAGAAAGTGTCATTTTGAATGATAAATTCTTTTCCAAAACAAATGGATGAAGCCAGTGATCCGTCCTCAGACCCGCTTGAATTAATAACTACATCCTGTTCGTCTTCACAATTATTGGCTCCTTTGACTGTAACTGTGTAATTTCCTGAAGGCAAGTTCAGGAATGTGTTTGAAGTCTGGAATGGACCTCCAATTGAATACATCCTGGGTGCAATACCTCCGGTTGCTATAATGGTAATGCTTCCTGTACTCTGGCCGCATTGGCTGTTTACAACATTTACGTTCGTAATAACGGGTGAGGGTGTTGAAGGAACAACTATTGTTGTTGAGGCTGTACATCCTGCCTGATCTTTAACGGTGATGGTATAGTTGCCGGGAGCGACCGGATTAAATATATTTCCTGTTACAAAGTTTGGAAGTTGAATTGAGTACAACAAATTAGAATTACCTGTCGCGATCACTTCTATTATTCCATTGGCCAGGCTGCATCCCGGAGGTATGACATTGACGGCATTTATCTGAGGTCCTGCTTCTTCAGTAAGATAAACATCCTCTTCATAGATACATCCTAAGGCATCCTTTATGGCCATGGTGTAAAAACCCTTTTTCTTATTGACAAAAATGGAGTAGACAACAAAAGGACCCGCGCTTCCATTGATCGAATACGTGTACGGCGGCCTACCATCAAAACCATCCAGGTCGATGCTCCCATCCGCCTGACCGCAATGTGCTTTTGTAATGTATACATCAAAACCTGGCCCTTCAGAAGGATTGATAGTAAACTGATCAAGAGCGGAACAACCATTTTCATCATCTACCTCTATGACATATATTCCATCCGGCAGATTCGGAATGAAGTTTTGACCTCCATACGAAATCCCGTTGATAATGTATTCAAGGTTTCCACCTGAAGCGGTGATCAAAACGGAACCATTTTCCAGCCCACAAGATGTGTGAACAACATCGATATTTGTGATCAGAGGCCCGTTGACTGTATTGACTATTACCTGGTCTGTCACGACACATCCGTTTCCATCTTTTACATACAAAGTATAATTTCCTGGTCCCTTATTATTGAATACATTAGAAGTAAAATAATTAATTCCGTCGAGCGAATACATCAATACCGGTGTGCCATTAGCGGATATTGTAATGCTGGCATCATTCATGCCGCAGGAAGCGTCTGTTGCTATAATATTGGCGATCGTCGGAGCGCCATTTTCAAGGACATTGACTATGTCGTAAACAGAGCAATCTGTTTCATCCTTTACTACAATATCATAAGAGCCGGAAAGTATGTTGCTGAAAACCGGAGAAGACTGAAAACTTGCTCCCCCGTCGATTGAAAAAGACAAGATGCCATGTCCGCCCGCGGCCTCAATTGTAATGGATCCATCAGGCTGGCTACAGGATGCATTCGTGATATCCGTAAACAAAATAACAGGAGCATTCGCTGCGATGATGTCAGCAGAAATAATATCTGTGCAGCCAATATCATCAATGGTATATATAAAGTAATGGCCCGCTCCCAATCCCTGGAAGAGAGGAGACATTACATATGTAATAGCGTCAATTGAATAAGTATATGGGATACTTCCTCCTGTTGCCTGCACCTGAACAGAAGCATTGTTAATACCACATGAAGCATTAATGATTTCAAAAATACTCAATTGGGGACCTGCTCCTACCCCAATTTGTGCATCCTGCTGTTCAATACAGCCCGAGTCATCAATGACAAAAATGGAATAATTGCCTGGTGATAAATCTAAGAATACATTTGAAAACTGATAGTTTAATCCATTCAATGAATATTGATATGGAATCAATCCTCCGCTGGCTGTAATCGTGACAGAGCCATTATTGATACCGGCGCAAGTAGCATCAACGATATTCATGTCCACTATTGCGAGATTGCAAGGAACAGTAATGACAAATTGACATTGTGAAACGCATCCTGTTGCATCTGCTACCTGTACTGTGTACACTCCCGCATGTAAATTTGAAATAACAAAATTTCCATCTGCATTCAAAGTTCCTGATCCTGATATCGGTCCTGTCCAGACTATATTGTATGGCGACATCCCTCCTAAAACATTTACTTGTCCTTCACCATCATTAGCTCCAATAGCTGATTCATTCTGAATGGTCTGACAAGCAATTGTGATTTCGTAGACTAGTATTTGGATGGTATCTGTAGTTTGGCAAGAACCTGAATTAATCGAGTAGATCACATTATGCGTTCCTGATCCTAAAATAGAAGGATCAAATTGATCACTATTTACAGATCCGGACCATTGTCCTCCGGGAGGTAATGCATGCAATGTGAATTGACCTGATGAAGTACAAATCGGTCCAACAGGTTCGATTTGAGCAGGTACAAAAGATATTTCATAGATGGTAATGGTCACTGCAGTATCACATCCGCCTGTCACACTTCCGATTGTATCCTGAAATATTCCAGGTGAATTAAAGATCATGCCATTAACATCAACAGACTCCCCTTCGCAATAACTTGCACTTATGGTATTCAGGATATAAGGGTTTATAGCTATAATGATGGTGACATCAGTATCACATCCACCCATAATATCGGGAACAGTATCATGGTAAATTCCGGCCATGGAATATATCACTCCATAAATTGTAACTGATCGATCAGGACATATGCTTTCTGTAATAGTATTCAAATTGAGAGGAAGTTGGCTGATCGAAATCACTACGGCTGTATCACAAAATCCTGTTGTACCCGGTATTGTATCATGATAAATACCGGCACTGCTATATACTACACCATATATCGTGATGGATTGATTAGGACATAAAAGACCAGATAGTGAAAGATTATTTAAAAGAGATTCCATAATGATAATCTGGACTGCAGTATCACAACCATTGGTAAGGTTTGGAATCGTATCAGTATAAATACCCGCACTACCGTATATCTTACCATAAATGATAACTGATTGGCCCGGGCATAAATCCTGAACAAGTGTAAGCTGATGTAACGGTAATTGTGTAATCGTAATCGTAACGGCCGTATCACATCCTCCGGAATTGCCTGGAATAGTATCTGAATACATGCCAGCTGAATTGTAGACAACACCATAAATCGAGATAAAATCTCCCGGGCATATTTCTGCAGAAACCGGAAGATTAATTAATGGCAACAATGAAATATTGATGATTACGGTTGTATCACATCCACCGGTTGTACTCGGAACATTAATCTGAAAAGTTCCGGCGGCACTATAAATAATACCATAAAACGTGACTGATTGTCCCGGGCATAATACTTCTGCAATTGTTAGTTCAATGTAAGGTAATGATATGATATTAATAACAACGGCTGTATCGCATCCTCCTGTGTTGCTTGAAATGGTATCTAGGTAGCTTCCTGCTGCATTGTAGACAATTCCATAAATATAGACTGATTCTCCGGGACATAAATTTTCTGAGATCGTCAGGTCATTTAATGGTAACTCAATGATATTGATGATCACCGCAGTATCACATCCACCAGTAGTACCTGGAATCGTATCGTGATAAATACCACCTGTATTATATACAATGCCGTATACTATAAATGATTCTCCAAAACAAAACTCAACATCAATCGAATTACTGATCAAAGGAGTTTCGCTGATGATGATGATCATTGCTGTATCGCATCCTCCGGAAAGGCTTGGAATAGTATCAAAAAATGTACCCGGGGTATTATGTATGATACCGTAAACAGTCACGGATGTACCAAAACAAAACTGAGCTGTTACTGAATGCTGGATTAGCGGGAGTTCTGTGATTGTGATTGTCAGAGCTGTATCACATCCTCCGGAAAGACTCGGTATAGTGTCAAGATAGGTACCTGCGGTGGAATAAACTACATTGTAAATTGTCACTGATTGGCCATAACAGAATTGTGCATCCATGGAATGAACAATTACAGGCAATTCAGTTATGATAATAGTAAGGGCTGTATCACATCCTCCTGTAATATTTTGGATGGTATTAAAATAAGTTCCAGTTGAGGAATAGACTTCACCATAAACTGTAACTGATCTTCCGAAACAAAATTCTGCGGATACAATTTTATCCATTAATGGTAATTCATTAACAATAATTACGACAGCAGTGTCGCAACCGCCTGTAATACTTGCTACAGTATCCTGATAAGTCCCCGGAGTATTGTACACAACACCGTAAACAGTTACTGAATCACCATAACAAAAATCAACATAGATTTCATTTGGAATCAGCGTCAGGTCTATAAAAATAAGTTGAGTTGCGATTGTTGCATTACCGCAATCATCGGTCACTGTCCATGTCCTGACAATTGTGGGGGGATTACCTGAAGGCCCACTTTCGATACCAGGCACAATACCGCCCTGACTACAATTGTCTGTATACGCCAATGGAATCATAGGAGGTACTACGGCGACACATTCCACGACAAGATCAGCAGGAATGAAGTCAAATACAGGTAGTATAGTGTCGAAAGTCCTGCTGATGATTTGAATAACATTGATAGCATTGAGACAACTATCTGTAATACGATATGTTCGGACAATCGTTTCATTGCAACCGGCTAACGAAGATGAATCGTTTATAAAAGAAACAGATAATATTCCACAGTTATCCAATTCATCTGTTACGACGTTTACATCAGGAGCGGGTACTGTTGCATTACAACCCAAAAGATTTATTGGAGCAGGATTTGATGCTGTAGGCAATATGTCATCAAGAATTGTAATCATTTGTATTACTGAATTTGTGTTTCCACATACGTCAGTCATAGTATATGTTCGCGAAATTATTTCAGGACATTTAGCTCCATTGGAAACATCATTTTGAAAAACAACTGTAATTGGTCCTGTACAATTATCAGTTACATCGGTAACAATGGTTATATCAGGTGCAGGAACATCACTGATACATTCCACATTGATCGCTGGAGGAATTGAAGCAACCGGTGAAATGTCATCATTTATGGCAATACTTTGTGTAACCAATATTTGGTTGCCGCAGGCATCAGAGATACTGTATGTTCTGATAATATTCTTCGGGCAATTTCCTGTTACGATGTCGCCTACAAAAGCTACTATGATGGAACCTGTGCAGTTATCCTCTTCATCTATGATAACACTAATATCCGGTATAGCTACATCTTCAATACATTGTACAATAACAGATGCAGGATTACTTGCTGTTGGAGGAATGGTATCATTTATGGTAACTGTATGAATATAATCCTGGCTATTTCCTTTACAGTCCAAATATGTCCATGTGAAAATAAGATCAGATGCACATGATACAATACCTGACTCAACAGGTCCGGTAGGCGTAAGTATTTCACCGCAATTATCAAACACAACAGGAGGTGATGGAAGAATCAGGTTGGCATAACAATCAATCGTATCGAATGTCGCTGAAATAGGGTCAAATGGTTCCACCTCAATTATAACAGTATGAATGTAGTTCTGAATATTTCCTTCACAATCAGTATAAGTCCATATATATGTGATGGTCCCTTCGCAGGTGGGTGAGCCTGAAATTATTGGGCCTGATGGTGTGATTGGATTGCCGCAGTTATCATTTACTGAAGGTGGTGTTGGAACAACGATTGCATTTACGCACGCTACTGTTTCAGATGTAGATGAAATAGATGGGAACGAATCATATTCAATTGTGACAGTATGCACATAATCCTGAGAGTTTCCTTCGCAATCGGTGTAGGTCCAGGAGTAGGAGATATTTCCTTCGCATAATGGGGGACTCGAAACAATAGGACCAATAGGGATGATCGAATTTCCACAGTTGTCATTCATGGATGGAGGTGATGGAACTACTATTTCATTGACACAATTAACTGTTTCTGATGTCTGTATAAAAGCCGGGAAAGGTTGAAATTCGATCGTAACTGTATGCACATATTCCTGAGAGTTTCCTTCACAATCTGTGTAAGTCCAGATGTAGGTAATATTTCCTTCACAAGATGGCATTTCACTTTCAATAGGCCCCGTTGGATTAATCAGTATTCCGCAATTATCAGTCACTGAAGGTGGAACTGGTAAGACTATGTTAAAATAACAATCGGTTTCACTTGAAGTGGAAGGAATAGTGTCAAAAGGTTCAAATTCAATTATTACCGTTTGAGTAACCTGAAGAGCTGAATTTCCTGCACAATCCATTGCGGCCCAGGTTCGAGTAATCGTACCTTCACCACATAAATTAAGATTAGTAGCATCGCTAAAGCTTATTACTGCGCCAGGATCGCATGCATCGCTGATGAAAGGTGCTGTAAATATTGGAGAGTTAGGACACTCGAACGTTGCATCAGCTCCCTGACCACTTAAGACTGGTGGAGTTGTATCAACTATTATGATTATTTGTGTTACTGCTACGGCTGCATTACCCGCACAGTCAACCGCTGTCCACGTTCTTGTTACTGTTCCGAGACCACAGGCATCAAGTGATAATACATCACTTGAATTGATTGAAACATTTAGATCACATGCATCACTCACCGTTGG
>JBDUAU010000508.1:0-11210 GCA_040004485.1 Saprospiraceae bacterium | reverse complement strand
TTATAAATTCTGTTTTAGAAAAATGTGCTCAGGCATTGCCGGGATGGTTTGAAAAAAATATGAGCACTGAAGTGCCTGCACCCGAAGTGATCATGGCCATCTTGTCGAATTACAATCCTGAGTGTCGGGTGCTTGCCTGGGTCGAATGTCCGACTGTAGATCTGGGTGAATTTGAAGGTGATCTTGGACCTGAAGAATTTGCACGACGGTTTTATACGGCGGTACGTATTTCGCACATCGATCCTTATCGGGCTGTAACGCACAACAAAGGAATATTCAATGGAATTGATGCGGTGGTATTAGCTACTGCGAATGATTTTCGTGCAGTTGAAGCTTGTGGTCATGCTTATGCAGCACGCACCGGAAAATATATCGGACTCAGCAAGTGTACGATTCACAAAGGGATGTTTCGTTTTGAACTGGAGATTCCATTGGCTGTGGGTACTGTAGGTGGATTGACAACATTACATCCATTGGCTAAAAGATCTCTTGAGATGCTGGGCAATCCTGACGCACCAACATTGATGCAAGTGATAGCGGCTACAGGATTGATGCAAAATTTTTCTGCCATCCGCTCATTGATCACTACAGGCATTCAGAAAGGACATATGAAGATGCATATTCACAACATGTTGTTGCGTCTCGAAGCCACAGAAGAAGAATCCATCAAAGCACTTGATTATTTTAAAGATAAGACCGTATCCTTTCGAGACTTACGACATTTTTTGAGTGAGATGAGATCTGTGGTGGTGAAAAACTGATTTTGATTGGTATTCAATATTTCCTTAATTTTGAATAAAACAGGTTTACCAAAAAATAAATACGATGAAAGAAGTGACCATAATGATACCTGAAAAAAAATTTAATTTTTTCATTGAACTTATGAACCAATTAGGATTAGAAGTCAGTCATAAATACGATATACCTGAGGAACATATGTCTATTGTCATGGAACGAATCAAGGAAGATGAAGAAAATCCAGACCATTTAGAAGATTGGGATGCCGTCAAGGACCAATTTAATCTTGATTCATGAAGTATAAGATTTTGATAAACGTTAAAGCAAAAAAGGATATTCAAACAGCAATTCAGTGGTATAATCATAAAAAGTTTGGGCTAGGGAAAGTTTTTCATCTATTTCTGAAATCGCAATTTGATGTAATAAGCAATAATCCATTTTTCCAGATTAGGTATGGCAATGTTCGATGTTTGCCACTTAAGAAATATCCCTACATGATTCACTTTACAGTTAATGAATCAAAACATGAAGTTATAATCAGAGCTGTTTTTAATACTTCTCTGGATCCTCAAAAATGGAAGGGAAGAAAGCCACAATAGATATACTGATTTCATAGATTACGGATAGAACCATAATTGTATTATTTGTTTCTATAATATTGACTAATCCGCAATTCGATTGCGGACTTGTCAAAAAAACTTAGCTTAACATGGTTTCTTCTCCTGCAAGCGTGGAATCGAATACATTCACCTCAAAGTGGATTACGATCATTTTCATTCGCCTTCGCCTCATGCTTCCCCTCCGCCTCCGCCTCTTTTCTTTAGCCTGTCTGCGAAATCTGCTTAATCTGCGGTGTATCTTTGCCCCCCATGTTTCCACAATATGATGTCATCGTAGTAGGTGCCGGACATGCCGGATGTGAAGCTGCTGTAGCCGCTGCCAACATGGGTAGCCGTGTCATGCTAGCAACGATGAATATGCAAACGATTGCCCAAATGAGCTGCAACCCGGCGATGGGAGGAGTAGCTAAAGGTCAGATTGTCAGAGAGATAGATGCGTTAGGGGGCTATAGCGGGATTGTTACAGATCATACTATGATCCAGTTCCGCATGCTCAACCGATCGAAGGGTCCTGCGATGTGGAGTCCACGTGCTCAAAGCGACAGACTACGATTTGCAGAGAAATGGAGGCTCATGCTTGAAGCCCATCCACTGATCGATTTCTGGCAGGAGATGGTGAGTGGTTTGGTGGTGAAAGACGGAAGAGTGACAGGCGTACGAACAGGCCTTGGATTAGAAATTCCGGGAAAATCTGTTGTGCTCACGAATGGTACATTTCTCAATGGAGTCATCCATATCGGTGAAAAACAATTCGGTGGCGGACGCGCAGGCGAAAAAGCAGCGACTGGAATCACTGAGCAACTTGTAGGATTAGGATTTGAAGCGGGCAGAATGAAGACAGGTACACCTCCACGTGTTGATGGTCGTTCGCTGAATTACGATCTGATGGAATTGCAACCCGGTGATGAACCGGCGGGACGATTTTCATATACAAATACACCGCCATTACTTAAACAACGGCCTTGTTATATTACATACACGTCTGAAGCGGTGCATGATACATTGCGCACAGGATTTGACAGATCACCGATGTTCAATGGAAGGATTAGAGGAATAGGCCCACGTTATTGTCCATCGATAGAAGATAAGATTGATCGTTTTGCAGATAAGGATCGTCATCAGCTTTTTGTTGAGCCGGAAGGATGGGATACGGTTGAAGTTTATGTAAATGGATTTTCTTCTTCATTGCCTGAAGAGGTTCAATATGAAGCGCTGAGAAAAGTACCGGGCTTTGAAAATTGTAAAATGTTCAGACCGGGCTATGCGATTGAGTATGATTATTTTCCACCGACACAGCTTGAAGCGACGTTAGAGACTAAGCTTGTGAAAAATTTATTTTTTGCAGGACAGATTAACGGAACTACAGGTTATGAAGAAGCTGCATCACAGGGATTAATAGCAGGACTCAATGCACATCTTGCGACTGCAGAAGAAGCGCCATTCATCCTGAAAAGATCTGAAGCTTATATTGGTGTTCTTGTGGATGATCTTATCAACAAGGGTACACTCGAACCTTACCGCATGTTTACCTCAAGAGCTGAGCATCGGATACTATTAAGACAGGATAATGCAGATATCCGATTGACGCCTTTGGTACAATCAATAGGTATGAATGGATTGGATCAAAGAATGAACCGAGTACATGAAAAAATAGAGGGAATCAAAAAAATAGATCAGATCATGTCGGCTATGAATGTTGATCCTGATGTGATTAATCCCGTCCTGGAATCATTAGACAGCTCGCCCATTTCACAAAAAACCAGAGTAGCACAGTTGCTCAGCAGACCTCACATTGGGATAGATCAACTGAGACCTTATCTGCCGGAATTAAAATCTGCACTCTCAGATTATGATGAAGAGATGATCGGCCTTGCAGAAGTTGACATCAAATACAGAGGCTATATCGAACGCGAACAGGAGATGGTGGATAAAGTGAGCAGACTGGAATCACTCAATCTTCATGACAGTATTGATTATTCAAAGATCAATTCGCTGAGCATAGAGTCCCGCGAAAAGCTCACACGCATTCGTCCACGTACGCTCGGACAGGCGAGCCGGATTAGTGGGGTGTCGCCAAGTGACATCAGCGTGCTGTTGGTACATATGGGACGGTAGCTTCGACAACCTTTTGATTTTTCTAGTGGGCGGTGGCTTCGACAAGATTTTCGTACCAGAAAAATTTCCGATTGACATTGATTGTCGTGTTCGAAAGATTATCGATGGACGCTCAGCCACCTCCTGATTACTATATAGAAAGAGTTTTCGTAAAATTTGTTAATTTTAAATACTTCATTATTCATCTTGAAAACAAATTCACTGTATGCCTAGCATGTATATTCTGGAATGTGCAGATGGTAGTTTTTACACCGGTAGTACACAAAATCTTGCTCTTAGATTTATTGATCATATGACTGGTGAAGGAAGTAATCACACCAAGACTCGTCTTCCTGTCAAGTTAGTTTATTGTGAATATTATAGCAGGATAGATTATGCATTCAATAGAGAAAAGCAAGTCCAGGGCTGGAGCAGGGAGAAGAAAATTGCCTTGATAGATGGCAGAGATACTGAATTACCTAAACTTGCACGAAACAGGAAGAGAATGGGCTGGGTTAAGAAATTAAAGCCTTGAATTAACCTAATAGAAATTGATTTCGAATATTGCAAATCTCATAGAAACTACGAAAGCATGAGGTGGCTGAGCATCGAGAATTATTGAATGGTTTAATCTTCCTCGAACCGAAAATCATTGTTTCAGATGGACTTACGGTGTCGAAGCCACCTCTACTACGAAAACAAGAGGTGGCTGAGCATCGAGAATTATTGAATGGTTTAATCTTCCTCGAACCGAAAATCATTGTTTCAGATGGACTTACGGTGTCGAAGCCACCTCACCCGATAATCTTCTTCCGGTGCTTTACTCCCCAATTCCGAAGTTCTGCAATCACTTTTTCAAGCGACTCACCATGAGGTGTGATGGCATATTCCACTACAGGAGGGAAATCATCGTATACGGTTCTCTTCACAAGCTGGTTGACTTCCAGGTCTTTTAATTCTTTGGAGAGCATTCTGTCGGTGATGCCATGTACTTCTTTAGAAATCTCTTTAAAGCGTTTTGGGCCGAAGGTGAGCGAAATGATAATGGGAATTCTCCACCTTCCTCTGAGTATTTCCAGAGCATCCAGAACAGGAAGGAGCACCTTGGTGCATTCTGTATAATTCCGTTCCTCTTTTGCTTTTGTATTGGCCATGGTGATTGCTTTTTCGGTGTAAAGATAAGGGCTATACCATAAGATTGTGCTATACTTTTGTATAGCGCTATACTGATGGATAGTGCTATACATTTGTATAGTACTTACTTTTGTATAGTAAACATACCTACTTTTGTGTTGTCAATCATTAAATAATTTAAAAAAAGATAACAATGACAACTACAAAATGGACGATAGATCCGACACATTCAGAGCTCCAGTTTAAAGTGAGACACCTGATGATCTCCAATGTTACAGGCCAGTTCACCAAATTTGAAGGAACTGTGGAAACCAAAGGTGAAGATTTCACTACCGCAAAAGCTCACTTCACAGCGGACATCAGTTCGATCAATACGAATAACCCGCAGAGAGATGGACATCTTCAGAATGCCGATTTCTTCGATGCCGAGAACCACCCGCAATTGGTTTTCGAATCAGACAAACTGGTAAAGAAGGATGACGAAAATTATGAGATCCATGGCCGGCTGACCATGAGAGGAGTAACCAAAAAAATAGTTCTTGATGCTGAATTTGGTGGCATTACAAAAGATCCATGGGGAAATACCCGTGTAGGTTTTACTGTAAATGGTAAATTAAACCGTATGGACTATGGCGTAAGTTTTGGAATGATTTCAGAGACCGGTGGAGTAGCGTTAGGCGAAGATGTAAAAGTTAATGCCAGTGTACAGTTTGTGATGGAACATGAGTTGCAACCTGCTTGATCTTGTTTGGATGCCAGATACCAGATGCTCACAAGATGTCAGACTATTCTAAATTTGCGAATAGTGAAGGTCTGGCATCTGGCATCTATTATCTGACATTTCAACATCTGCCATCGCTTGTCAAAATCATTCATACAGGATCTCAATCTCCTTGCCATACCTCAATTCAATCTCCTTCCTTCTGGGTTTATAAGTAGAAGTCAACAATCCATTCTCCGGGCTCCAGGTATCAGGCAGGAGAATAAATTTTTCGATCCGCTCATGACTTTGTAGACCGAGATGATCCAGCACATCGCGATAAAGCTGGATGACGGCAGTATTATAAACCATGTATTCAGGAGCGGTCCAGTGAATATTTTTTTCTGCACAGACTTTTTGCAAAGCATCAAAATGGGGAATGATCAAAGCGATGGTATAGGGTCTGTGAAATCCGATGATCATGGCTTGATGGATAAGCGGATGTTGGACTAATCTCGCTTCGATCTGTGCAGGTGAAATGAATTTTCCGGAGGCATGTTTGTAAATATTTGATTTACGATCTGTGATCACAAGGAAATTTTCTTTTTCCCAATGACCTACATCCCCTGTGTGTAGCCAGCCATTACGAATCACCTCTTGTGTTGAGGCTTCATCTTTATAATATCCCAGCATCACGTTAGGTCCTTTTACAATTATTTCGCCATCCTCTTCAATACGGACTTCTACGCCTGGAATAGGTTGGCCTACAGTGCCACGCCGATGACCACCGGGTTCAAAACGATTGATGGTGACAATAGGTGAGGCTTCTGTCAGTCCATATCCCTGTCGGATCTTTATACCGCTTCTTTCATAGAGTCTTTCCACTTTTGGATCAAGATAGGCTGCACCTGATACAATACCTTTCAGACGACCGCCCATGCGTCGCTTCCATCGTTTGATGATCCATTGATGAGCGATGATGCTTCCTAATTGTGCTAGAGGTCCTCGATTAGATTTTTCCCAGGAATTGTAAGCCCATCTGGTAAACCATGATGCTTCTTCGAGCCTGTCCTCCATAACTGCTGCAAATCGTTCGAGGATCAAGGGCACACTGGTGAAATATTCAGGCCGGACATCCTTCAATGCGAAAATGGCATTCCGATAACTTTCGATAAAATAAATATTAGCTCCACTGGCCAGGTAGACATAGGAAACAATACGTTGGAAAATGTGACTTAGCGGAAGAAAACTCAATACCCGGATACCTGGTGTATATGGTGCAAGAGCAAGAACTGACATCACATTTGACACAAGGTTTTGATGGGACAGTGCTACAGCCCTTGGTTCTCCTGATGAACCCGAAGTATGAACGATAGTAGCGATATCATGAAGTGAAAGACCATCACGAATGATTTCCAATTTTCTCAAATCATTGTCTGTGTTGGTACTTTCAGCGGTCACCAGATCATCTAAAAAAATACGCTCCACTTTATTTGTTATGCCGGACAATTCAACTCCTGGCGTCAATATCATTAATGATGATTCTATTCGATTTAGGATTATCGTGAGTTCTTCAGGCCGCATAGGATATTGAAGTGGAACAGAGATGGCACCTGCTGCCATGATCGCCATATCCGCTGCAAGCCATTCGATGCTGTATCGATCGGTATAGATAAGGATACGATCACCTTTTTCAATTCCTTTTTCAATAAGATGCAATCCAATTTTCCTAATCAGCGTAACGAGTTGTGCGGAACTGACCTCGTTGATGATACCCTGTCGCCATAATCCACCAGCTGTTTTCTGAGGATTACGGCTCAGTTGATATTGCGGGATGTCGAAAAGAAATTTAAATGTATTCATCTATGAAATGAAGGTAATTAAAAGAGGCAGAGGCTAAGTCTAAGGAATTCATTTCACGAGGATATCTTTTTCATCCAGGAATTATCCTAAATGCATCCAGTGTAAAAATTCTAAATTCACACCCTGATCGATGACACTACGCAAACTTGCCGGTGAAACGGCCATCTACGGTTTAGGTTCAATTCTCAGCAAGATATTGAACTATGTCTTTCTTACAATTTACCTGACCCGTGTTTTTGTAGGTCCGGACAAAACTCTGTTTGGGGTATACAAAGATCTTTATTTCTATACGGCGCTGTTTCTGATCATCCTTTCATTCAGGATGGAGACGACCTATTTCCGGTTTGCAAAAGAAAATCGTGCATCTGTCTCCACGATGTCGATGGCTTTTCTCACGGGCTTTGCAGGATTGTTTGTTGCCTTTGTGTGGATTTTTAAATTCAATATTGCCAGTGCGATGGAGTACCCTGGGATGACCACACATCTGGTGATGCTGGCATGGGTTTTATTTTTTGATGTGTTGAGTGCAGTTCCTTTTGCAAGTCTTCGTCATCAAAATAGACCGTTGTTGTTTTTGGCATTAAGACTAGGTTCCATATTGCTCAATCTTGGTTTTGTATTATTTTTTCTTGAGATCCTGCCCGGATTAGCTGATGGACAAGGCTTTTGGGCTAGCATATTTTCAATGGGAGATAAACTCTTCTTTGTTTTTCTAGGAAATTTATTGGCGAGTGGTGTGACGTTAATATTATTGTTGCCATTGATGAAAAAGACAGATTTCAAATGGGATTTTTCTTTTTTAAAGAGAATGCTTTTGTATGCATGGCCACTGGTGATCGTCGGTATCGCCGGTGTGATCAATCAGTCCTCTTACATTACGTTTCAGAAATATTGGCTCCCCAATTCCGTCACTGAAAATTTGTCTGAAGGGGCTGTGTTTGCAGCTGCAGCCTCGATAGCTATTCTGCTCAATTTATTTACTGTGGCATTTAATTATGCAGCAGAACCATTTTTCTTTGCACATCAGCATAAAGAAAATGCAAGACAAGTGTATGCGGATGTTGCCCTGGCTTTTACAATCATTGGTGCCGTGATGATGCTCGGCATTCTTGCATATATGGATTTGGTGCAATTGATTTTAGGAAAAAGTTATCGGGAAGGATTGAGTGTAGTGCCTATTCTTTTACTGTCCTATTTATTACTTGGTATTTATTATAATTTTTCCACATGGTATAAACTTGCGGATAAAACTTTATACGGCGCCTTGATTGCAGGGATTGGCAGTGTATTGACCATAGGTTTAAATTACCTCGCGATCAAAACTTTTAATTTCGGAGTGGTAGGATCTGCCTGGGCCGCATTGATTTGTTATTTGTTTATGTGTGTCACCTCGTATATGCAGGGGCAGAAATATTTTCCGATTCCCTATAAAATATTGAAGATGACCGGGTGGATTGTAGGGGCGCTCGTTATTTATTTTGCCATGGTATGGCTTCGTCAATTTTATAAAGGAAACGTGATTGTGATCTTATCGGTCAATACCATTCTATTCACAGCCTATTTATTCCTGATCTATACCATAGAAAAGCCTCTTGTCAAACAATTAAAGAGGGGAGCCTAACGATTCAGGGCTCAATGAAGTAAAGATTTAATCTGCTTTGTCCTGGTAAGCAGCTATCCCATTTTTCATACTGATTTTTAATTCAAAGCTGCACCTCAATAATCTCTTCACAACCATCCTGACATAAAACCTGACCATTCATCGTCACTTTAATTAATTGAAAAGATGAACATCCACATTGACCCGTCCCTGTTACAACGGTATTTCCAACAATAGTATCGGTCCTGACATTATCTATTTTCAGAATGTATGTCCTTGTATCGCCAATAAAAACGTCCATCGTTTTTGTACTGTCATTATAGGAAATAAATTGATCATATGGATCATTTAAGTTTGATAAATAAAATTTGATCGAATCTCTGTTGATGCTGGCTTCTGGTCCGAATAGGGCATTTTGACCATCTTTCAACAATTTCAATTTAATGAAGCCACCATTTTCTCTGCAATCACAAATACATGAAGTCTGCAATAAAAGAATACTGAATAAAATTAAACTTAATACGTTTTGATTTTTCATGATGCGTTTATCATAGCTGTATTTCAAAAACTTCATTACATCCATCTCCGCAAAAAAATTGTCCATTCTTCTTTGCACTTTGCAATTGATAAAGCTTACAACAATCATCCATCCCGGCAGGAAGTGCGAATACTTCAAATGTATCACTGCGCAAGGAATCAATTCTCAGGATATACCGTACATCCTGATCCATGTTCAACCTGATGGTTTCTGAAATTGAATCATACTGAATAGGAATATCATAGGAAGATGTATCTGTGATCGTGACGTAAAGACTGACAGAGTCATGATTGATTATTTGATTTGTACCGTAAAGCGCGTTCTTTCCATCTTTAGTAACCTTGAACGTAAGTGTCCCGCCCGGACTTGCACAATCCACCTTACTGCAATCCACCCCACAGGAAATCTGCATTAAACACAGACCAATGAATAAAAATTTAATAAAAATATGAGTCATTTTATTTGTACTATTTGAATGAACAAAAGTATATATATAAAACCTACTAAATTATAAAGCATCCCCCCTCTACTGCCTCTACTGCCTCTACTGCCCCTACTGCCCCTACTGCCTCTTCCGCCCCTTCTGCCTTTTCTGCCTCTTCCGCCCCTTCTACCTCTTTCGCCCCTTCTGCCTCTTTCGCCTCTTCCGCCCCTTCTACCTCTTCCGCCTCTTCCGCCTTTTCTGCCTATTCCTTTCTTATATACGCCGCTATCTTCGACGCCTTCCTTGCCGGCATCCACGACGCAAGTGATCCAATGACGAAAACAGTGACTCCTACAATCAATACATCAATCCACCTCAATTCAATCGGATACGAATCCACCACAAACCCCTCCGGAATCGGAACAATGCCATAATGTTTTTGCAATAAATAAAATATGACAGCCAACATTATCCCTATGACAAGACCTATGAAACATATCAACCATCCGGATCTGAAAAATATCTTACGCACATCACCCGGAGCAGATCCCATAGATTGAAGTATGGATATATCCTTCCGTTTATCGAGTACAATCATCCACAATGCACTCACCAGATTAAACGAAACAATAATCAATGTCAGTGAAACTACAGCATAGGAAATCCATTTTTCAATATTCATCAATTGAAAGAAGGCTGCATTCTGTTCATTTTTGTTTTTGATCTGTACAGGTGTCTTTATCAATTCCTTTATCCTTGCCTTTATTTTTTCACTGTCAGCACCCGGTGTCAACATGATCTCAATGCCCGACACAGCGCCCGGAGCATCTGTCAGCGACTGAATAAAATCAAGCGAAACAAATACATACTGATAATCATAATCCTGCTTGATCGAAAAACGCCCGACCGGAAAAGCATTTTGTTCCTTAAATGCCTTGTCCAATGGCCCATGCTGTTTGCGATTGGGTAAATAAATTTTTAGTGATTCATACGGGTTCAAATGATCCACATTCAGTCGTTGCGCTATCCCGGCTCCCATGATCGCCAATTGCACCTGACCTTGTTTTAATAAAAAATCGCCGTCGAGCAATACACTATCAATCGAAGTCACTGATTTGAAATGATCATCGACACCTTTCAAAGTGCAGATATCCTGATTGCCTTTATAATCAAGCAATGCAGTCTCTTCAAGTGTCAGACTGAAATCTTTTACTTCAGGCCAGGATCTGATCATGGTAAGATCACTCGAATCAGGCACAAAAAATTTTCCTTCTGCCGGATACACTTTGAGATCTGTATAAATGGAATTGTAAAGACCTTTCAGCAAATCTTCAAATCCATTGAACACAGAAAGAATCAATAATAATGCGGCTGCCCCTATAGCAATGCCGATCGTAGAAATTCCAGTAATGACATTGATAGCCTGGAAACTTTTTTTCCCCAGGATGTAGCGCCATGCAATGAGCAGAGTATAAGATAATCTCATCCGGGTATCATCT
>JBDUAU010000296.1:0-3326 GCA_040004485.1 Saprospiraceae bacterium | reverse complement strand
CATACATTTTTTGGTATCGATACAGAGGATAGATCCAGGCAATTTCAACTCCCCCAAAATTCATCTCTTTCATCCAGTCTAGCTGATATTTGATATCCTTCTTATTGATTTGTGTTGCAAACCACCACCAGCGGGTGCAGGGTTTGGAGGTGGAGTAAAACGAAGTAGATCCATGCCTTTGAGCTATACTTAATGTTTGATCACAGCTTATAAATGAAATAAGGCAGGCAATGCTTAAGAAAAAAATGCACAAAGACAATTTCATTGGAGGCAAAATAACATTATGATTTTGGATTTTAGGTTTTGGATTTTAGATTTTGTTGGAATCCTGCCTCAAAAAAGTCTATGCTTTAATGCTACTTGAACATATCCAGAATAGCGTGTCATTAGGATTTAGGGTAATCATGGGATTTTCACTACATTCGCCTTTACTTACAAAAATTGAGCTGATTATTTAGGTGGATTTTCAAAAATGGCCTTCTTTCCAGCTCCCTCAATTCTAACCATTATAAATTTGTAAAAAATGAAACTCCTCAAACTATTGACGCTATGTGTCTTTTCTATAATTCTGCTTCCTTCATGTGCTAAAGTATTTTATAGCCCGGATGCCTACACGCTGGCAAAAAAACAAAAAATCATTGCCATCGTTCCACCAAAAGTTTCGATTGCAGCTTCAAGGAAAATTGATGCCGAATCTCTGAAAGAGCAACAGAAAACGGAATCTGTAAATTTTCAACAAGAGATGTATTCCTGGATGCTGAAACGAAAAATGCAGGGCAAGATCACTCCGGAAATTCAGGAAATAGAAACCACAAATGCTAAATTGAAAAAGGCGATGTATCCGGATACTCCTTTAACTACAGCCGAGATATGTGATGTGTTAGGTGTCGATGGCATAATAACGTCAAATTACTCTTTATCAAGGCCTATGTCAGAAGGAGCAGCAGTTGCCATCGGAATACTATTCGGTGCGGCGGGTACGACAAACGAAGTACATGTAACCTTAGGTATTGATGATTGCCCCAACAAAAAACTTATATTCAATTATGATCATAAATTTTCCGGAAGCTTAGGAAGTAGTCCTGCCCGATTAGTGGATGGTCTGATGCGGGCGGCAAGCAAAAAAATGCCTTATATGGTTAAATAAATTTTGGAATTTAGACAATATACTATCTCCGATAGTCATCATTAGATTTATTCTGACTATCATTTGTAACAGGCTTTTGGTCCATGGTATTTATTGGTGATCCGGAAGTAAATGTGGAAAACGCTTTATGCAGTTACGATTCATTAATGAATTAATGTTCATCCTGATGAGTACAAACATAGACCAATCTCCTCTTTATACAGGTTTAAACCGTCGGTAATTTTTCAAACTCAGCATATTGAGATCCAGTGAACAGAAGCCTGTCAAATAGGTAAAATATGCTTATCTTTCATTGCTTTCCTCCCTACTTCTATTTATAGATATTACGACTAACAAGCTTTGACAGGAATTCATAAAATATTACGCCCCAATCCTGTATTTCTTCTGCTGTTTTTTATTTTTTACAGCCAAACAATTAAAGCACAATGCACCAATGGCACCCAACCAGAATGTGCTTGTGAGACCGCTCCGGTATTGTGTACTATCGATGAACTTGATGGCTATACCTTTTCGATGACCTCATTTCAGCATCCTGACGATGGACCCTCTCCCATTTGCCCGGGTGCAAACATGACCCAAACCAACAATCCCACATGGTTTGCCTTTACAGCCTGGTGCACTAATCTTACGTTGCGGGTACATTCAACAAATTGTCACGCGGTGGGAGGCTATATTGGTTTTCAACTCGCGATCTACACAAATTGCAATTTTAACCATGTGGTGGCGTGCAATGCCGATGTGTTTGATTGCAATACAAACGATAAATTATTAAACCTAACCGGATTGAATATCGGAGCTGTTTATTATTTTATGGTCGACGGTTGCCTGGGATCATATTGTACTGTGAGTATTGATGTCGTTGGTGTTTGTGGCCAGGAACACATTGCGCCGTGGACTTTCCCGGTGAGTGGAAATATAAATCCCTGTGCAGGAAATTTTGAAACCTATTCTGTCCAGAATCTGGATGGAGCTCGCATTTATCACTGGTTTGTCGATGGAGTTCAGATAGCGCAAACCACGACTGATAGCTTTTCTATCCAATGGCCAAATCCGGGCACTTATCAATTGTGCATAGACGCCTCCAATGATCCCTGTGTCGATATCTCTGATCCTCCCCTGCCGTTATGCACGACCATCACCGTTAACGGAGCTGATGCAGGTACTTTGAATATTACTCCCGCGGTTCTTTGCCCAGGGGATGTGGCCTTTATATCTTCATCAGGTTTTACTTCAGGTCCTGACAATGCACAGATCATTTTGGTGACGGATGCCGCAGGTGTGATCATTGATGTGATCAATGGGAGTACAGGAAATTTTATTACTTGGGGGGTAACCGGATCATTTATCGTTTATGCTTACAATTACCTGACTGCTAGTGGAACGATTCCTGTGATCGGAGATCAGATCAACAACCTTGATTGCGCATCTGAATGTTGCGATCTGAAACGTCAGACTGTCACTTTTCATAGCATTGATGCTATCGTGAGTGATATCATATGCAACGATAATGGGACCGGCAATGACTCCACCGATGATACATTTACATTCAATGTACTGGTCACGGGCTTTACTCCAGGTATGTTGTGGCTCTCTACCGATGGTACACTTGATGGCACATATGGTACTCCGAAACTTTGCGGCCCATATTTGATAAGTGGAGGTATCAAAAATTTTAATCTCCATGATTACAATGTTCCGACATGTTGGACTCCAATTATGGTTGATCCACCATTGGCATGTTCGTCTTGTCTTCAGACTATAGATGCAGGGAGTGGAAGTTTACTGAATTGTATAAACATGGCTGCAACATTGAACGGTGTATCTTCTGAAGCAGGGTCTTACCAATGGACCGGACCGCATTTATTTTCTTCTGACTCCTTAGTTTGCACAGTCATTGATTCAGGGTGGTATTATCTGAGCATTGATTTCGCTAAGCAATGCAGGTTTACGGATAGTGTATATATTGATCTGAACCATGATGCCCCTGTTGCAAATGCGGGTGCTGATCAATTGATCGATTGTCATCATTCAGAAGTCATGATAGACGGCACAGGAAGTACAGGTGATCATCTTCAGTTTGTCTGGACTAATGTCATCGGTCAGGTTATTTCCACCCAAACGTTTGTCCTGGTGAACACTGCCGGTATGTACTATTTGCAATTAACCAATTCCATCACAG
>JBDUAU010000611.1:0-3329 GCA_040004485.1 Saprospiraceae bacterium | reverse complement strand
TTTGAAGTATGAAAAGTCTTTCTAATTCACCAACCTCCCATCCTTTCGGAATCTCCCCCAATTCAGAGCTCACAAACTCACCATCTTTAAATGGGCCAAAATCGACAAACCAATGTTTGTAAAGGGTCATGGCCATTTCCTCCAGAGTCTTATTCATTTGGAGGTTGAGTTCGATTTTATCGTCGAGGGCGGAGAGGATGGAGGCAATGGCGCGTTGTTCGGGGAGGGATGGAAGAACAATTTTGAAATCTCCAACTTGACCAAGACTCATGTGAGGAATGGAAGTACCTGTTTTAACATTCTCAATATACCTTTCAAAAGAAATATTATTAATCAATTGCCACAAGTACTTTTGATGTGCAAGTTGTGGTTTTGCTCTTACAAGCGCAACTCGTTGTGCCAATATTGCTGGAATGTCATCCTCGCGTACGATTGCTCTGTTCTTACCAATTTTTGATCCGTCCATACCGATAACGATATCATCGATTTCAACCAAATACTTCTTTAATGCTTCGATTGAGTGGTTCCAAAATCGAGAATCACCACCCCATCGAATATTACCTTCAGTTACGTTTATACCTCTGACAACCTTAAGCAAACCCAAATTTTCATATAGGTTACTTTTAAAAGGAAATCCAGTTGCTAAATCAGCAACATCTTTGAGTTTATATAGCTTCCAGTTTAAAACCATTTAATTAAAAATAAATTCATCATCCTCCTCAACTGGTACACTTCCACCAAAAGTTAGTTTTCCAATAGGGTCATTATAGAGTCGCGACTTTATAATTTTAACTTTAGAAAAAACAGTTAGGATTTTACTTTTTTCTGACTCGAATTCACTATCACTCATTCTGGGATCAAATTTCAAATATTCAACATACTTCAATAGTCCATTAATTGTAAAAGATTTAATAGGATCATCATCGATGGCATTATTCTTAACCGCGATAATCCGAAATTCGTCTTCAACATTAAATGCTTTTCTTTTTTTCAATAAAAGACCTAACGTATAATCATCAATCTTTGATTCTGCAATGCTTTGCCATACTTGATAATCCGCTTTCATTCCGTAAAGGCTATCCTCATCTTCATATTTTACTTTTCCTATGTAAAAATCATAAAGACCATCAGCAGAAATTTTTGTAAGAATAGTTTTAAGTTTTTTCAAACTCATTTTAACTATAACCCCATTTTTATCAGGAGCGAACACCCGCCACATTGCTTCAGATTGTTTGCTTGCTGTCCAGCATTGAGCAAAAACTTTGTACCCTAAGTTATTGAATAACGGATGACTATACAAATTTTCATTGAATTTATATTTTGCACATAAAAATGCTTTCTCATATGGATCGGTCCACTTTGAAGGAGAAACAAAAACAAATTTATTGTTTTGGAAATCTGATAATCTCTGTAAAGTTACTATTCTAAAAAGAAACTTGATTGATGAGAATATATCCTCACTTTGATTATTAATAAATTTTACTGCCATTCTATAAATTATTAAAGTTATCCAAAATATTCTGCTTTAGAATTTCACTTTTTTCAAATTGTAGGACCAATAAATTTTTCAATCCTTCCATCTTCTCTTCAAAAACAATTCCATCATCTTCTTCAACTTCTGTTCCAACATAGATCCCGGGTGTCAATTTATAATCTTGCTTGATCACTTCAGCCATTGAAGCTGCTTTGCAAAATCCATCTACGTCTTTATACTTTTTCCCTTTGGTTCTCCATCGGTGATATGTATCCGCAATAAGATGGATATCCATATCCGTGAAGACACGCAGCTTACGACTCGCCATGGTGCCCATCTTAGACGCATCAAGAAAAAGGATCTCATCCGTTCGCTTGCGATGCACACCATCCTTTCCATCTCTGTTTTTGCTCAGGATAAAAAGACACGCCGGAATACCTGTCGTCAAAAACAACTTATCCGGTAGCCGCACAATCGCATCGATCATACTATGGTCAACCATGTGCTGGCGTACATTTTTTTCGCCTTTGGTGTTGGAGGTCATCGCGCCATTGGCCATGACGATCCCGGCAGTACCTGTATCGCTGAGATGAGACCAGAAGGTCTGCATCCACATATAATTAGCACTCCCGTCAGTCGTAAATTCTTCTCTCGGCCCGAACAAACGCGGATCATTCTCCGGCAGATCTTCCGGATGCCAGGTGCTGACATTGAAAGGCGGATTGGCGATCACATAGTCAGCCTTCAGCGTTGGAAATTTATCATCGAGCAATGAGTTGCCGAGCCGGATATCAAAACTGAGATTGCGGAGCATGAGGTTCATAAGGCACAATCGCAGCGTCTGCGCTGTCATCTCCTGACCATAGACCGAGATATCACTTTTGTTGCCGCCATGCTCATTGATAAACTTGAGGCTCTGCACAAACATCCCCCCACTTCCGCACGCCGGATCGAAGATGCGTCCCTTATACGGTTCGAGGATCTCTACAAGCAGTCGCACGATACTGCCCGGCGTAAAAAACTGTCCGGCACCCGACCCCTCCGCCATCGCAAAGCGTCCGATATAATATTCATAGATGCGGCCCAGGATGTCACTCTCCGGATTTTCCTTTTCGCTAAACTTGGGATGCGACAGCAGATTGATGATGCCACCGGTCTGCTTGGCACTCAGCTCGCTCCTGACAAAAATCCGTGGCAGAATATTATTGAGTTGCGGATTGTACACCGTCAGCAGATCCTGGATGACATCAAAGGCATCATCGATTTTGACCTTGATATCATCCTGTTCGGCATTGTCTTTAAAATATTGCCATGATGCTGTGGGTGGGATGACGAAGGTGTTGCGTGATTTGTATTCGTCTTCATCTTCGAGTACATACCTGATATCCTTCGGCTTGGTGGTGTAGTAGTCGGATTGTGGATCCTTCACGAGTTGAGATAACTCTTCGCGCACGATATCATATCGTTCACTGAGGTGTTTGACAAAGACGAGGGGGAGGATGTAGTTTTTATAGTTGTTTTCGGAGACGGCTCCACGTAGTTCATTGGCGGCGTCCCAGAGTTCTTTTTCGAAGTCTATGTCGGGTTTGGGCATTGATTAGATCAATTGGTGTCGGATAGTGGTAGGGAAGATAAATGAAATGGCGAAACATACCGATATGTTCTTCAAAATGCCACAAAATGTATTGTTTTTAACGGTCGTAGAGACGTCGATTTATCGCGTCTCCTATGATAATTGAATTGACGACACAAACCGATTTGCTTTTCCAAATTGCACAATGTGTGATATATTTTAACGGTCGTAGAGACGTCGATTTATCGCGTCTCCTATGATAATTGAATTGACGAAACAAAC
>JBDUAU010000192.1:0-3339 GCA_040004485.1 Saprospiraceae bacterium | reverse complement strand
CAACCACAGCTCACCAACCACAGCTCACCAACCACAGCTCACCAACCACAGCTCACCAACCACAGCTCAGCAACCACAGCTCAGCAACCGCGAAGCCGAAACGACGATTCAGCCTGGTTTTTAATTTTCTATTGAAGAGATTCCATTTGCCTTCGAAGAAATCAAAATCATTTTTGGATGATATAGATGAGGGAGTGACATCAAGTTCGCCACTTGAATCAAATTTAACAGGATGTATTTTTAATGGATTGTCAAGTGACATACCTTGTACTTAAGTTTATTATTATTTAATTCGCACCGACCCTGCACATGCATCCCCTTCTTCAACGCCATCGAGCCATATCTGCAATGTCCTGATCCGATCATTGGTTAGATCGGTTTGATATAAGGCATAGCACATCCTTTGGATACTTCCATATCCGGCAGAGGCCGGGTACTTCAATTGTAATTCGGCATCCCGAAAGGTGATCCATATGCGTTGAGCTATTTTGAGATTTTTAAGGAACAGAGAATCATCAGAATAGACTTTCTGGATTTTCTTATACATGACATTCATTGTAGAATCTGCTGTCCTGAAGCCCTGTGCAGCTTCATCATTCATATCCGCTTGTGTCTGGGCGAAAAGAGTAAAGGACATCAGGAAGAATAGAGATATAAGGAGTGATTTCATAAGTTTCCGATATTTATTTCAATGATTATGTCTTTATTATTTTACCATATTGATATTGGCCTGATGATGAAGTAATCGTGAAGAAATAAATTCCTGATTCATTCAATTGAACATCAAAATCAATATTTGTAGTCGATATATTTCGCTGGTACATGACCCGGCCTGTGTCATCAAAAAGGATAAATTGTGCAGGTAGAGTAGCGGCCGGTTGTCCATTAAAATGAACAATGCCGGTTGTCGGAATTGGGGCATATTGAAACCATGTTTGATTTTCATATTGATTCTCCACTGATGTTGGTGTACACAGACCCGGCATATTTGCATCAAGCCAATTTATTCGTTTAGTTACCCATGACTTCAATGTGTCTAATTCTGCAGGATAGGTTGTAGCTACAGCACCCACTTCCGGAGCAGGGCCACTGATTCCCAGAATAGGCCATTTTTTAAAATGTCTCTTCTCCGCATTTTCCACACTGATGCCCATGCTATCGATATAATTAAAAATATAAGCAGTGTCAAATATTGTTTGCCGATACTCCTCATAGGTACATTTCAACGTATTCAGAAAAGTAGTATCCTGAAACAAGCGGACATACCATCCACAGGAATAATTGTCTGTCGGGCAATCATTGATGTGATGTGCCCAGCCTGATCCATCCAATGCACTGAAGATGTCACAGCCATACATATTTTTCCACGCCCAGTCAAAATCCCATATCGGTCCGGCTTTCATCTTGCCACCATTAGAATTTCTGTCTTTAAAAAAGAATACACTCTTCTTGAATCCATCATTATTGCGTGCAAGCTCATTCAGTAAAAAATAATCAATGAAGGATTTTTCATCAAGATATTTTCTATAGCCGATATCTTGATCTGTAAAATCAGAACCATATAATGCTGTTTCAAGACTATCAACATAGGAAGCGATATACGTTTTCTGCTCATCCGTGATCACATCCGGTTTGGGATATTCATAAACAAAATGAACATCAAATCCAGGATGATCAATAGGGGAGTAATTGGATTGAAAACTTGTAGAAGGATCCCAGTAATTTTGTTGCAATATATAACCGCCTGTCAGTTTATCACCTGATATATCTGTGGAGTCGAGCTTTGCAATATTAACCCGGTTTTTATCGCGTTTGATTTTTTCACCAAAAACATAAATACCCTTGTACATACTGTCCAGCAAAACTTCGCACAATCTCATACGTGGTGCATATTCACCCATATCCTGAAAAAGTCTTGAACTGAGTGTATTACGAATTAACGAACGATCATTGAAATTAGAAAGCAATACCCAGTCACTTTCTTCAGGCATTCCTAAAAGAGAGACATTGTTGTCGGCGCCATCAATTGTTCTGGTTTCAAGACCATAAGGTGTTTGTGGATAGCCTGATGAAGAAGCGCCTCTCACTTCAATACCGATATTTCCGTTGTAAACATTCGCACTGTCAGATACATGTGTGATCGTTCCAGGACCATTATATCGGATCTGCATCAGCGCATCGATTTTTGTATCGTTGATGATGTTCTGACCGAGGCTATTGATCGAAATGATCGGCAGCTCTGAACTATCGAGTGTGACTACACCAAGGTCTTTCACACACAATCTAAATGAACCGCGTGCGCCACCATATCCCCATACCTGAATGTAGAGATCCTGATTTGGTGCAAGATTGTATAATGTGATAAATGAATACGAATCTATTCCGGCATCATCATCACAACCCAGTTCACGTAGATTTGAACAATCAAGACCTGTCCACACTGCCAATCCCGTGTCATTGATACTTCCATTGTCTGTTGCAATGCTTACATTGCCTGAAGGAGGCGAATGCATGATAAACCACATGTCACCATCATGATATTCAGCGCAAAAAGGATTGATACCCGATGCATTATAAAGTGTGTTATCTGCCAATGCACATTCTGTTGTATCAATTGGAATAGCTGTACAGGGATGATTGCCCTGAACATTGATGGTATCACAATGACCTGCTATATTGAATACATTACCCGGTGCCGGATTAGGGCCATCTTTAAGAATCAGTTTCCATCCTGGGCTATAGAGTTCATATGAATTTTCATTTTCATAATCGGCCTGTGTGTACTCAAATCTGAGACTATCATTATCGCACATTGAAATGGTGGCTGCACTACCAAAACCTGAAGCGCTAAAATGCCCCAGAGAAGCGCCATTTTTGAATATCTCGAGGAAACCACCATTCCAGCCATCGCCATACATATCGTGCATGCTGAGCGTATAGGAACAACATTGACTGGAAATATTTTGATGTACAGATATTGAAAGTAGAAAGCAAAGAGCAAAAGGTCTGAAATAAGGAAGTAGAGGTCTATTCATGGGTATAAATAAAGACAAAATTTTGGATATGGCTTAACGGATGATAAAAAGAGGACGCGGATCGGTTAAGAAAAATTATGATTTATTAAGATTTAATTACACTAGTCGACAATTGATCGCGATAATATTGAAACTAAAAAGTTGAATTCGTTATTCGTTATTCGTTATTCGTTATTCGTTACTCGTTACTCGTTACTCTTTTTATGGTTTGACGATCTCCTTCCCGTCTGCATCAAGGATTTTTACATTGCCAATTTTGAGCTCACGTACACCGGCTTCAATTTTTTTCCGGTCACCTATGATC
>JBDUAU010000652.1:0-3346 GCA_040004485.1 Saprospiraceae bacterium | reverse complement strand
TTATGATCGTCGGTGTATTTTTTGCATTATGTATTCCTTTATTATTATTATTTCGAATAAAGAAGAAAACGATTGAAGAAACTGAGCGGCAGGTGGAGATGCATCTGGCGGAGTAATGCAATAGGCAATGCTTCGACTTGCGGCCCACATCTATGTGCTACAGCTCAGCAACCGTAAGCAAAAAGCAATTGGCAAAAAAGCAAGGGTAAAAAACTAAAAGGCAATAATCAATATTCAATAATCAAAAAGTAAAAAACAAAAAGAGGACGCAGATTTATTAAGAAAATTATGGATTAATTGCTGCTCACGACAAAATTTCTATGTTGAGAAAATAATGTATGTCCAAATTGATTTTTCGGAATCCAATACAGTAGCCAAAGATGATTATTCAGGGATTTTCATTATTTCTATTTGATCGTAGCAAATGTCAATCTTTTCCCAGACGGTTGCCCCACCACTACTCCATTCTCATACACCAGATTTCCATTTACCCAGGTGCCTTCGATCTTACCGGGTAAAGTTTTTCCTTCGAGGGGAGACCATCCGCATTTATAAAGGATATTTTCTTTTGAGATCAGCGTTTCCTTTTTTGTGTCTACCATCACGATATCAGCATATGCTCCTTCATCAAGATATCCCCGGTCAGCGATGCGGAAACAAAGGGCTGGTGCATGACACATCTTTTCCACTATTTTCTCAAGACTAATATCACCATCATGCCAATGTGACAGCATCATCAGCAATGAATGTTGAATAAGCGGAAGACCTGAAGGCGCCTGAAGATAAGGCTCATTTTTTTCTTCCCATGTATGTGGTGCATGATCAGAAGCAATGATGTCAATATGATCATCCAGCACACCTTTCAGAATGGCTGAACGATCTTCTGATGTTTTAATCGATGGATTGCATTTTATCAGGTTGCCTAGTTCAATATAATCTTGTTCGGAATAATACATGTGATGAACACATGCTTCGGCGGTGATCCTTTTATCCTGAACATTTCCTTTCGCAAATAATTCTATTTCTTCTTTTGAGGTAATATGAAGTATATGAAGCCTTGTATTATATTTTTTAGCTAAGTCAATTGCAAGACTTGAACTTTTATAGCAAGCTTCGCGACTTCGGATCCAGGCATGAGCTGATGGAGGGATTTGGTTTCCATATCTTGATTTAGCTTCTTCAAGATTGGCGTGAACCGTTGCTTCGTCTTCGCAATGTGTTGCAATAAGTGTGGGACAGGAAGAAAATATTTTTTCAAGAACGGTCATATTGTCCACAAGCATATTACCGGTGCTGCTACCCATAAAAATTTTCACACCGCATACATTGGTGGGATCAGTTTTGAGGATTTCATCAAGATTATCGTTGCTGGTGCCCATGAAGAAGGAATAATTGCCCCATGCATTCGTTGAGGCAATTCTGAATTTATCTTCCAGAAGTTCCTGAGTGAGTGCAGGTGGCCTTGTATTTGGCATTTCCATGAATGTCGTCACCCCGCCCGCAATTCCTGCCCTGGATTCTGAATACATTGAGCCCTTATGCTCAAGACCGGGCTCCCGGAAATGAACCTGATCATCAATGACACCAGGCATCAGATGCAGGCCATTGACAGGAACTTCTGTTGCTGCACCTTTCTGACCTATGCTTGAATCGATCCGCTCGATACGGTCCTTTCTGACCAGTAAATCGCCTTCAATAATTTTGCCTCGGTTGATTATCAGGGCTTCTTTGAAGATAATATCCTTCATAAGGGGAAAGATACCAGCTTTTAAAAGGTGGAAGAGACGGAAAAGGCAGAAAAGGCTGAAAAGGCAGAAAAGGCAGAAAAGGCAGAAGAGGCAGAAAAGGAATTAAAGGAAGTAAAGGAGTATGAGGTAAGCGGTAAAAAGTAACCAGTAAAAGGCCCCGGGGTTTTTGGAAATCCATGTTCCGCATGAACAGGATAGACAAAACACAGGCGATATGCTGAGCCAGTCGAAGTAGGAGAGAATTTTCTAATGAAAATTCGATGTGGCGAGAAAAAGCAGAAGAGGCCACTGAACAAAAAATACATAGTTTTGCGCTTCCAATTTTTAAGCCAATGCACGTCATCAACCCATTTGCCAATACCGATACGATCATTGGGATATGTGGCGGTGGACAATTAGGGAAGATGCTTTGTGAAGCTGCATCTGTCTGGGATTGGAAAACAGCCGTGCTGGACAAACATCCGGATGATCCTGCAGCTCAGATGGCGCATCGTTTTGTACAGGGTGATTATACTAATTATGATGATGTCCTTGCATTTGGCAAGTCTGTAGATCTGATTACGATAGAGATTGAAAAAGTAAATCTTGAAGCCTTGCTTGAATTGGAAGCCATGGGAAAGATTATTCATCCTTCTCCAAAAGCGCTTGCCATCATCAGGGATAAAGCAAAACAAAAGCAATTTTTTATAGACCAGGGTTTGCCGACATCACCTCAATCACTATATGAATCAAAAACGGATATTCTTAAAGCAATCGGTATTGATGCTATTCAATTTCCTTTTGTTCAAAAGTTACGTTCCGGAGGATATGATGGAAGAGGAGTTGCAATCATTAAATCAAAAGCAGATCTTTTGCTTTTATTGGATGGCCCAAGTTTAATAGAACCATTCATTGAAATTGAAGCAGAAGTTGCTGTCATCGCGGCACGCAATTTAAACGGAGAGATAAAAACATTTCCACCGGTAGCCATGTCGTTTCATCCTGAAGCAAATCTTGTAGAATATTTGTATTGTCCGAGTGGATTAGGGCCAGCCCTTGAACTTGAAGCAACACAAATCGCACAGGCTGCCATTGAATCGCTTGATGTGTGTGGATTGCTGGCTGTTGAATTATTTCTGACTACAGATGGCGACTGGCTGATCAATGAAGTGGCACCACGTCCGCACAACAGTGGACATCATACAATTGAATGCTGTAATGTCAGTCAGTTTCATCAACATCTTCTGGCGATATGCAATCTGCCATTGATCGATCCGCAATTGCATTTTCCGGCGGTGATGGTCAATATCCTGGGTGAGGATGGATTTGAGGGGCCTCCAAAATATTTAGGTGTAGAGCAGGCGTTGAGAATGGGAAACGTGTATGTACATCTTTACGGGAAAAATATAACAAAACCCTTTAGAAAGATGGGGCATGTGACCGTGGCGAACAGGAATATAAACCGGGCAATCAAAACAGCTAATTTTATTAAAGATCAAATCAAAGTCATCTCATGAAAAATCCATTGGTAAGTATTGTGATGGGATCTGATTCTGATCTGCCTGTGATGAACGCTGCTGCAGAAATATTAGAATTATTTAAAATCTCTTTCGAACTTG
>JBDUAU010000143.1:0-3346 GCA_040004485.1 Saprospiraceae bacterium | reverse complement strand
AAAAATAAATTTCTTCGATTTATCTCCAATTCGCTCACTTTTTCTTTTCTAAATTTCCGGACATGAAATTTTTTATAGACACAGCAAACCTTGATCAGATCAAAGAAGCCAATGAGTTAGGCATTCTTGATGGCGTGACTACCAATCCCTCGTTGATGGCTAAAGAGGGGATAACCGGGAGGATCAACATTCAGAATCATTACCGTTCGATATGTGCTATTGTGGATGGTGATGTGAGTGCTGAGGTGATCGCCACTGATTTTGACGGTATTGTCGAAGAGGGGAAAATTCTGGCAGATCTTGCTTCTAACATCGTCGTCAAAGTACCGATGATTAAGGATGGAATCAAGGCACTCAATTGGTTTAAAGATCACGGCATCCGTACTAACTGTACGTTGATTTTTTCCACAGGACAGGCCATACTGGCTGCGAAAGCTGGTGCCAACTATATGTCTCCTTTCATTGGCCGCATAGATGATACTAACTGGGATGGAATGACATTGATCAAAGAGATATCTGAAGTCTATAAATTACAAGGTTTTGATACCCAGATATTAGCTGCTTCTATTCGTAGTGCGCGGCATATTGTCGAAGCGGCAAAAGCAGGTGCCAATGTAGTGACATGTCCTTTGTCTGCGATTTTGGGATTGCTATACCATCCACTTACGGATCTCGGCCTGGAGAAATTTCTTCAGGATTACAGGAAGGCGAATCCGGATGGATGAAAACTCAGGTACGTTAACCGGTATTCACAGACGTGAATAAAATTTTAATTCTTGACGATGAAGAGAAGCTAAGGTACCTGCTGACAAGGATTTTGAGGTGGGGGAGAAGTATAATAAAAAAAGACTGTACAAGCCGAAGTTTGTTTTGGGCCCCAAATAAATGTCTGAAGCGCCTGACACACATTTGGTAATCCTCTTGTCCTGATTAGGATTTCTATATTTATCACGAGATATAGAAAGTAAGGCCCGCCCTACTAGTGTATCAAATACAATCCCCAATGTTTGTCATGTTGAGCCAAAACAGCGGAGGGCTTGTACCGGTCTCTAGTCTTACTGCAATATAAAAGTTGCAAAGTGACTGAGATAAAATAATTTTTAATGGAATGCAATAGTTGTAGGAAGAATGTTTAAAAGTTTAAATGATAATTTTGAATAGTTGATGTGTAAACTTTAAAGGTGAATGGATTTTTCAAATGCTGATACCCATTAATTTAGTTTAACAACCTTTTGTATGCTGGTGTTTCCATTTGAAATCAATTGACAATAGATGATCCCCTGTGGAGTCTGAAAGTTTCTTATATCAATATTTTCAACTTGTTCTCCCTGGGTATAAATTTTTTTAAGCTCAAAAAATTCTTTTCCGGTTATATCATAAAGTCTGATGACAATAGTCTCTCGATGATCTAAGTAAAACCGGAGCCTAAACGACGTTTGAAAGGGATTTGGGTCTATCTGAAAAGGAATAACGTTATTTTCAAATGGACGTGATCCAATAATATTTAACTGTATGGGGCTAGGATTAAGGTCATTATTGGTATAAAGTTCCGGAGATAAATAGTCATCAGCCAATGGAATTAAATCCTTTAAAAATCCTGAAATTTTTGGAATTAAAACCAAGGTGAATAATTTGCTTCCTGAGGTTACTTCGACTGAAGTTGATTCAATCCAACTCATGCGCAACAAGCCATTTTTATTTAAAAAGTAATTTTCTTCAGATACAGGTAATATTCCGGGTAGTATTTGTTGAAGTTCAAAATTTCTGAGATCCAATGCAAACTGAAACCCTGTCATTCTTGTTGCAGCTCCTATTGATATTGAGATGGTTAATGGTTGTCCCTCAATAGTCCTTTGATTATTAATAAAAAAGGGAATGTAAGAATTGTTTCTATTTAGAATTTTAGGACTCGTTGCGTTGAGTCTGACATTTCCATTGAGATCACCAATTTTTATTCCATAAAAGTTAGCCTCCTGGTCATCATTGCTGAGATGTTCAACGTCTTTAATTTCCTGAAATGTGCTTAAATCATTCCTTGTAAAATCCTGAGAAGAGACTCCAAATCTCCAACTGGTGTTTTGTGGGAATTCGTCATACTTTCCGAGTATTAGCTTACGTAACTCGATAAGATCCATGGCGGAAACACTTCCGTTTCGATTAATATCTGCCGCGACATATTGATCAAGAGTTGTAAATGGTTCTATTCCAAGCAGATGTTTTTGCAGACGGATGAGATCAAGCGTGCTGACGCCATTTCGAACATCATCATTCTTCATCCCCTTCAGAAAATAGCCTTTGTCCCGGACAAGATGATCAAATACAAATGAGCCATTTTCAATGGTGACCCTATTTTCTTTTTCTGCAAATGATGCATCTTCAGATAAAAAGATCATAACATTATTTATAGGTTGTTCCTTTACGGTAGTAACAATGCCATGAATAACAGGTTGCTTTTTTGGAGGAGAGATACAACCTGCATAAATACGAATCTCGTCTAGATCCCATGCAGACACTTCCGCGTGACGATTAGCGGGACAATAGGGCAATAATTCAATCTGAAAATCTGTAATGCTATCGATTTTGAAATAAGGATTTTCAATAAAATCAAATTTTTGCTGTGTCCAATCCAAATTTGTGTGAATATTTTTTCTTGTATAGATCTCAGTCCCGTTTTTTAGTATTCTTATTCCAAAATAAAATGGATAGTTATTTATCCCTGTGGGGCCATTGATCCAATCATAATTCAGCGGCCCTTTTTCATAAAACTCAAATCCGGTCAATTGAACCAGTGAATCTGAAGCAGGGTCAATTGTGAATTTAATAATGACGGATGCAGGATTGCCGGGATCATACCCGCAAGAGTCAAAAACAGTAATACACATGGCAGGTGATCCATTGATACCTAAGGTACAGGAGTGTTTTTGAGGAAAAGCTCTTGTTAAATGGTCTGCTGTGACTTCTGCGCAAGGCAAGATATTTGGATAAGTCGGAATGAATTCTGAGTAGTCCATGTGTGAGCCATTGGCCATGACAGATTCACATGCATCCAGACTATAGGCAATAACAGGAGTGCATTGAATTACAGTCAACTTGAGCGTTCGAATATATGAACAACCATCACTAATAGGAAAGGTGTCGATATAAATCCCCGATTGTGTATAACCTTCCGAGGCCTCACCAAAGCATATCGATCTCTCGATTGTATCTCTGAAATGAGGAAGCACAGTAAGCTGCAGTGTGCGTATGCTGTCACAACCCTTAATGGTTAAAAAGGAGTCGACATAAATGCCCGACTCTTCATATCCTTCGTATACTTCATCTTCGCAAATAGTAACAAGAAAGGTTC
>JBDUAU010000692.1:0-3350 GCA_040004485.1 Saprospiraceae bacterium | reverse complement strand
CTCGTCACTCGTCACTCGTTACTCGTTCTTCGTTACTCGTTACTCGTTCTTCGTCACTCGTCACTCGTTCTTCGTCACTCGTTATTCGTCACTCGTTATTCGTTACTCGTTATTCGTTATTCGTTATTCGTCACTCGTTACTCGTTACTCGTTACTCGTCACTCGTTATTCGTCACTCGTTATTCGTCACTCATCACTCGTTATTCGTTACTCGTTACTCGTTACTCGTTACTTATTATTTGTTACTGTTCACCAATAATACCTGAACGCCTGACTAATCGCTATGGCAATAAAAATAAGTCCGACGATTTTACTCGCATATCGGCTCATTTTTTCGCTCTTATTTTTTATCACCTGTCCAAGTTTGGCATAAAGGATAAAAACCATAAATGATCCGATCACTACGCCAAACGCGAATGCTGCAATAAATTTTGCCTTGAGACTGATGTAATCTGATGAATGGAGATAACCACCGATAAAAACATAATATGGAATAGCAATCATATTGAGCGAACTCAACATCAACCCTTTAGCGAATCCAATGAAATGCGAGGCCCTGGAGGAAGCATGATTCAATGTATTATTCTTTTTAAAGAAATAGAATAAACCGATGATCAGGAAAATAGGGATGCAGATCATAATGATCGTTCTTTCCATGTTGGGATTGTGCGTCAGGATATGGTAAAAGGATAGCGCAATATAGCTTTGAAAAAATTCTACTAAAGAAGCCCCCATGCCCATAAATAACCCAACCCGGACACCTCTCTTGATCGCTGCTTCAGTCACAGACAGGTTGATCGATCCCACGGGAAGCGATCCTAAGAAGCTGCATAACCAGCCCCAGCCGAAATGAATAAGGAATCCCAATACTTCTAATTAGTTCTTTTGTACCGAAAATATATAATTAATGCGGATACTATTTTTTTAAATCCTACCGGCTTCATTCCTGCTCGGTGATTCTGCCTCGAAATCCTGTACATCACATGCCAATGATAAAAAATATCTCTATAGGCCTTCAAAAGAGAATATCCTGGCTGGTATATATGCGCCGGGTCACTGCTGGTCCCATTAAACTCAAGGACCCTGATGTCTTTTCCCTGGCGTAAGGCGTCCCATGAAGCAACCCGCATGTCAAATCTACCATAAAAAACTTCAGGCATCGTCCTCAACAATTTGACCATCTGTACCCTAATGGCCTCATCGATTTTGTCATTCCTGTTGAGAAACATTGTTCCACGGCAATGATTCCCTATCGCCTCTAAAAGAAGGCGCTGCCCCGGAGGAAGGACATCATTCATTTCCTCCCCGAGCTTCAGGACAAGCTTTTCATATTGTAAAACAGCCCTGTCAGAAGCAAGGATAAGCTCTTCAACTGTAGATACCCCGTCGCCTTCCACAGTCAAAAAACTTTTTTCACAGATGGAGGTGACTTTGGATTCACTTCCATCCGGCATGTTAAAAACCATAATGCTGACTTCAAGAGGTAATTCTACATAAGTCTGTATGATGATATCAATAGGATGTGCTTTCAGATAATTCTTCAGTTCATTCATTGTATTTATCCTGGAGATCAGCCATCCTCTTTCACCTATCTCTGGTTTTGCGATCACCGGAAATGACAAGCCCGATGTTGCAAAAATACTTTCCAATTGATGTTCATCAACAGGTGCTTTTAGTAAAACGGTCGTCGGTTTATATTCATCCGGAATATTGTTGAGTATGGCAGATTTAGATTCACCAAAAAATCCACCTGTTTCAATACCCGGATTGGTCAGTGTGAAAAAAAATAAGTCTCTTGATCTAAGTGCATGCCATAACCAGGTGAATACAACAGGAATATTGAAGATATACGCAGGCCAGTATTCCCAACTCCACAACCTGATACGAAATCTGCGCCACCATAAGTTTTGTACTTGCGATGGCTTTGCGGTGACAGGTTGATATGCTGATGTACTGCTGCTATTCATAGTGGATCTTTACTTCTTCTCTTCGCTCCATATCTAATCGGACATGTACAATCGTACCTGTGCTTTCACGATTTGAAATATTCGTTATCGAAAGTGTCCTGACGATTTCTTTTCTGTTCATGACAAATCCATTCTCATCATCCCCGTTGGCCATCCGGTGAAACTCAATGATGGAATCGCTGTCAAATACAGCAGTTTCATGTAGCCATTTTTCAAATAATGATTTTCTCCACGCTCTTACATCGGGTGGATATAATGTGGCTGAAGACCATATCTGTGGTTTATTGACCGGAAGAGAGCATATGTGTTTTTCAACACCATCCCAGACAAGTTCTGTCAAAGAAGACTTCTCATCTATAAGTAACGTGAATGGTGCAATTCCCTCATAATCATACGTATTAATGTATCTATTTGCGTCATCTGCTTTAACCGCATCCATCACGACCTGGCCACGACTCATGCGATATGGGGGATTCGGAATAAAAGATTCATAACCACCATTCAGAAGACAAACAGCACGCCCTGAATCTGAAAGTGCTATCCAACTGCCTCGCGAATCAGGGTCTAATGGATAGTGGATAGTTGGCTGATCAGGACTGTGAGAAGAAATGAGACCTTGAGATTGACGCATCGGGCTTTCATCCCGGTTAGAGGTCAGAAAGCGAACACCCTGAAGAGGAATGTACGTTACTGTGCACATGCCTCTTGGCGATGGCGGATCGTTGAAGGGGCAACACCAAAATGTTCAGGCAATACGATCTCCGGATTTGTGGCTTTTAGGGCTATTTTGACAATCGCTAAATGATGGATCGTATGCTCGATATTGTAGATCAGTTCACGTCCGATAGTAGTCGACACCAATAGATTATCCTGCCCATGCTCTGCGCAATCAAGAAAACAATTCTGCAATACATCAAGATCATTCAGCCTTGTACAAAGATTATTTACTATACCGATGGCATGATCAGGTTGTGATTCGATCTGGTGGTCACGACGGCGTTGAGCATAATTGATCACTGGATCAGTTTGTCCGGCAGATTGCTCAAGAAGGCAAGTATAGAATTCAATAATATGCCTGGTATGCTGACCGATCGTCGAACCGGAAAGTAATTCCAGCGGAGCCTGATAAGATATCGGATCGATGACTTCAAGATAATATCGCAGATCATTGAGGACGATCCCGGCTATCTGAGGAATGGAGGGTTGTGGATCATTCATCATAAGGCTCGAAAGATACATTTTTTATTTTCAGATGGAAAATGGGCAGAGAGCAGAGAGCAGAGAGCAAAGAGCAAAACGATTTCACATCAAACCCCTCAAATCTCAAGTCTGTTTCGTCCTGAAAAAAGTTGACAGGTTAAAACTGTTCAACCATGCAAACAA
>JBDUAU010000654.1:0-11375 GCA_040004485.1 Saprospiraceae bacterium | reverse complement strand
GTCCCGCATTTTATAGCTTGGGGTCACTAATATCAATATTTTTTCTCATATGTGATGGATGTGCACAGGTTCCGATCCATAAAACTACATATGATAGTGAGATTCGCCCTGGTGCTATGCAGATGGATGAGTACCTGCCCCTATTGAAAGGAAAAAGGGTAGGGCTGGTCATTAATCAGACGAGTTTGATCCATGAGACTTATCTGGTCGATAGTCTTATACGCCTAAGGGTCAATGTGGTAAAGCTTTTTGCACCGGAACATGGATTGCGTGGAAAAGCGGATGCCGGGGAAACGATTGATAGTGGAATTGATGCCAAAACGGGCCTCCCGGTCATCTCTCTTTACGGTGATAAAAAGAAACCAACTCCGGCTGATCTTGAAGGAGTGGATATCATGATTTTTGACATTCAGGACGTAGGCGCCAGGTTTTACACCTATATCAGCACCTTGCATTACCTGATGGATGCACTGGGTGCACAAGGCATTCCTCTCGTTGTGCTTGATCGCCCCAATCCAAATGGTCATTATGTCGATGGACCTGTTTTAGATACGTTGCGTTTCAGGTCGTTTGTTGGCATGGATCCTATTCCGGTGGTGTATGGAATGACGATAGGAGAACTAGGACGTATGATCAATGGAGAAAAATGGATTCATTCTGCTTGCAACCTTGTAGTTATTAAGTGTAAAAATTATGATCACACCAGGTTTTATGAATTGCCAGTAAAGCCATCACCTAATCTTCCGAATATTCGTTCAATTCTTCTTTATCCGAGTTTGTGTTTTTTTGAAGGGACCATCGTGAGCTTAGGACGAGGTACATCGAAACCATTCCAGGTGCTGGGAAATCCTTTATATCCAGATTCATCTTTTTCTTTTATTCCTGTCTCTATGCCTGGTGCTCAACATCCTCCGCTTGAAGGAAAGAAATGTTTTGGTATGGATCTCTCTTCATTGAATGTGGATTCATTATTTCAAACGCGACAAATAAATATCAGCCTCATGATGACATTTTATAAAGCTTTGAAAAAAGAACGATTTTTCAATCCATCGTGGTTTGATAAACTTTCCGGTGGCCCTGGATTCAGAGAAGCGATCGAGAGTAGTTGGACAGAAGCACAGATCAGAGCGAGCTGGAGGAAAGGGATAGATGCGTTTAAGGAAAGACGTAAATTGTATCTGTTATATCCGGATTAGCAAGTAACGAGTAACAAGTAACAAGTAACGAGTAACGAATGACGAGTAACGAATGACGAGTAACGAATGACGAGTAACGAATAACGAACAACGAACAAAACATGTAACAAATACTCTGTATTCTGAATTTTTTATTCTAGATTTTTCACTTTTCATTCTTCACTTTTCACTTTTCATTCTTCACTTTTTTTCAAACCTATAGATCAACTGTCCCCGGATCTCTGATCTTCGGTTTCCCTGGATTTCATCATTGCCACTTCCTACAGTAGTCATGTCAAGCCATTGTGTACGAGCATACTTGATTTCTGCCGTGAGATGCCTGATGCCTTTATACCTGAGATTGATATAATATCGAGACCCTTTATCACTGAATGCAGGAATGGCGTAATAGTATATAAGATCATTTTCATACGTATAGATTCTCGTATTGAAACTATCTGTGTCAAATAATGCAACTCTTCCACTCAGTGACCAGGGAGAAGAAACAGGCTTATACAGGAAGTCCTGATAAACTAAAAATCCGTTTTCATGATCGCCGTGAAATGTGTAGAAACTCCACTCTAATCGGGTCCGCAACTGAATGGTCTTGTCAAGCATGTTGTTGATATTCAGCCTGGCCTGTGATCTTCGTTGATCAAATACATCAGGTATTGATGCACCTTCTTCTGTAAAATCAAGGCTTGATTTTTTTGTCCTGAACTGGGCATAGATTTCTAATCGTCGCTTGATCGTGTATGTTAGTCTTGCGAAAATCTCCTCTCCACCTGCGGGTCGATCTACCCGAAAACGCAACCAGGGATTTGACCACATATCATGATACAATTGTAGTTTCCATTTTACAGATGGCGTTATTTCCAATCCCGTGTATAAACCCATTTCATTGCTTGCAGATGATGATTCTGCAAATACATTAGGCGTGAGTGACTGATAATCACGTGCAAATGATCTGAATAATATAGCCGCAAGAATATGTCGGTCAAGACCTGCTAATACACCATTCACTGTGGCAAGTCCCCCATTGTCACTGATAGCTGTCTCTCCGAAAAAATGAATACCACTTAACCAAAAACCATAATCCACGCTTGCATTTGTCAGCTTGTCTCCATTGAAATAATATTTATTATATAGATCAGGTGTTCTGTTGAGCGGTGAACTTAAACTGGAATGCAGTGCATTAAAGCCGAGATGAGTTCTGCGGGACTGATAGGACACATTCAATCCGGCCTGTGTCAGATCAATGGCATTTTCATCAGCGATTTCTGATTGAGTTCGATGAAGGTTGGCGGTTTGAAGACTTGTGATGTCCGTCTGGATATCGGTGATTTCACCTCCTTCGCGTATGGTGTCTACAATAAGATTTCCATCGCGATTATTCTTACTACCAAAGAGTGTAACGGTCAGATTATCCATTGGTTTGATGGTGACACCAATACCGCGCAGGAAATTATTTTCATCAACCGATGTGTAGGGCCGCAATGGATTGCCTGTTTTTTTTATCGACGTAACGAAACTGCTTTTTCCGCTACCGAATCCTGAATGCATGATCAGGCCTTGTCCAAAGCTAGCGACAAAATCGCCCAGCATCACGGCAGGCAACCATGATCTGTAATTCTGCAATGAAAGATGTGCTGAATAAAAATCAAACCCTGATTTATTCGAACCTTTGAAAAAAGCTTCTCCTGCATCTTTTTCGCCGGTGATCCCATAGCTGAGCACATTGGAGTTGCGGTGTCTTAAGCGCATGTATATTTTATCGGGGCTGCCTTCGTAATCAGGCGGATCACCGATATAGCCATCAGCCTTTTCAATCGTGCGGCCTCCTCTGATGTAAATTTCATTCTGGCCATGAAGTATTAGCCTTCCAAGACTGGCTGTTTGAGTAAACATATCACGTCCCTCAACAACGCTGATCGATTGTAATATCCTTATCGTTGACGGATCGAAACCCGGAATGGATTGAAGTTCTAAAATCGAGAGAAGAGGACCATTACGACGGATGTGATCCTTTAATTGCTGATAGGCATAATCCGTGATAATACTCCATTGAGCTAAGACAGAGACTTCGTCAGAATTGATATTGATCGGTTTGCGCTGCCAGTCTTCAATGTGTTCGGCTAATTCGGTGTAATCAAATTCTTCTCCGCTTTCGAGATTTTCGGCTATGATCTCAATGAGCTGATTATAATAGTCCTGGGCTTCCTGGGCGCAAATAAGATCGAGCCTGGCTATCATGAGTATGAAGATGAGAAAGCAGGTTTTCAGCATTTGATGCTAAATTAAGAAAATGATACGCAAAACAGATTTTTGCTGACACATGGACGTAATAAATACTACGTCGAAGTGTCAGCAAATTTCTGATTTGCGAAAAGATCTTCACATGTAAACAAAAAAATCAAAATCGATCAATGAATTCAAGCCACTATAATTTCTTGCACTGCTATAAAGCCAATCCTCTGGTTTTTCTACCCAACCAGCGCGTACAGGATCAGCAAATTTCTGATTTGCGAAATAGCTATACATTCATCTTCAACTCCACCCTGAACCCTTCATCGTATGTCATCGAAAACGTACCATGCAATTTTTCAGCACGCATTTTCATATTACTCAATCCTGATCCATCAGATTTGGTTACATTTTTATCTGAACCATTGTCATAAATTACCAGTCGCAACAATTCAGGACTTTGCGAGAATATAATCTTCACATGCTTTGCATCAGAGTGCTTCACAATATTGGTGATGGCTTCCTTGAAAATCAGATAAATATTCTGACGCATTTCCGGATTGATAAATTTCTTTCCCTCCACGTCTTCAACAATAAATTCATGAGTAATATTTTTTCGTTCTAGATTTTTTTCAGCAAAATCACGCATGCGGTCGATCAGGTTTTCGTATTTGTCTTTTCGCGCGTCGATGGCCCATACTGTATCTCGCATGCGCTCCATGGCTTCGCGGCTCATTTCGCTTAATTCAAGCATAGGCTTGCGATCCTTCTCCTCCATTTCGTAGGACATCATTTCCGATTGCATAGCCAGGCCCGAAAGAATGGAACCGACATCATCATGCAGATTAGAAGAAATATGGACACGCAGCTTTTCCAGCTCTTTTTGCCGTTTCCATTTCTGCTGAAAGCGATAACGTACTCCAAGTGTTATCAATCCTGAAATCAATAGGATGAATAAAACCATCACCCATACTTGTCGATACCAGAAAGCCGGCATGTGGATATCAAGCGAATAAAAAGATGCCTTGTCATCACTCCCGTTTGAAGATGCTTTTATTTCAAGACGATAATTTCCCGGTGGAAGAGAATACAACAATACATTATGATCAGAAGTATACTCACTCCATTTATCATTTAGTCCGGTAACACGATAGCTGTAATAAATATTTTTTTCAAAATTGGCCACTGAAAATGAGAATTCAATATTGGTTTCTGAAGGATTAAGTGCCAGTTTTTTCAGATCAGATATTGATGAAGACAAATACCTGTACTTTTTTTCGCTGTCGTTGAAAACAGAAACGCTATACAAGCGGATAGGACGGATCGAATCGGATACGGGTTTGAAATCAAGCTCTTCGGGCAGAAATGAAAATAATCCGTCAGTCGTACCAAAGTAGTATCGTCCACGGCTGTCTTTAAATGCGGAGGTACGGTTATATTCATTCTGTGCCAGTGGATGGACAGGATCAAGGTGTTTATATTCCGGAATAAGCGTATCAAAATAAACCAGGCCATTACTTGTACCCAGATAAAAACCACTTTTTTCATCAGGCAGTATCGAAAAAACCGTCCTGGTATGTTGTTTCCCGTTAGCATCGATTACCGGATCTTTATAAAGTGTATGTTCTCCAGTCTTCGTATTCAGAACGCCCAGTCCATCAAAACAACCGTACCAAATACTCGACCCATGTACATAGATGTCACATATGCCTTCTTCTTTTCCTGCTTCTAAAGAAGCATGGGAATAAGATCGAATAAGTTTTCCGTTTTTCCGGAATAAGCAGATCCCATCAGAATTTGTTGCAAGCCATATAGCCGATGGATCATCACTTTGCACCATGGCATTGATGACAAGAGGAAATCCAGGAGAAAGATTCTGATGCTGTTCGATGGGGATTGAATCAAGCCGGCCAGACGCGATGGCATACTTGTAAAAGTGATCAGTATACCACGTATACATCCACAAAGTATCACCGGTCAGCATCTGTACTACGTGGCCATTGGTCACATTCGGAATGATTGATTTGATCACACCTGATTGTAGATCAATGGAGAGAGAATGCCAGAAAAGATGATCTGCATGACAGGTCAGATTATAGGCACTGTATAAATTCGTATTCAGATTTTTCAGGAGTTTAAATGGCCTGAATCGATCATCATGCGGAGATTTTACAACAATATCCGAGTAATAGGAAGCATACACATTTTGATGGTCATCTTCTGCGAGACCGCGCATACTTACATTTGTATTTTTGTTGGGAAACGATTGTTTAAAACGAGATGCAGGTGGAGGAATATTTCTCAATGCATACACATTTTTAGTGCCCAGCAAATACATCCGGCCATCGACCATTTTGAATCCATGCAAATCTTCTGAAAGAGATCCCGGAAGTTGATTCGCTTTCAGTTGGAAATACTGTTCTGAAATATCCTCAAACGTGTGTGTCAATGTATCGATAATGCAGAAATTGGAGCCACCGGCTATATAAATCTTTTGATGGTCTATAAAAAAGTAGTTGCATTTTTTTTGCAGGTAAGCCGGAATGGGAGCATAGACGCGAGGACTATCCTCACACACATTCCAGGACATAATGGCCTGGTTTCCTTCATTAAAAAAATAGAAATCAGATGTATCATTCATGGCGTACCAATCATGCCCTCCCTGGCCGCCCGTCAGGTAAACGTCCTTTACCTTTCCTGAGTCCTGAATGCGATATATTCCCTTATTGGTCTGAAGCCAATGTATACCTTGAAAAAATGCATAGTTAATGACTTCTCCTATGTCCTTTTTATTCATGGTGAATTCAAGATGGGAATTCCCAGACATATTCGTACTGTAGAAAAAGATGCTATCTGATTTGGTTTTTATGATCAGGGATAAAACAGTTTCATTGTCCAACACCTCCGGATAATATTTGAAATAATTTTTAGGAAGGCTGTATTGATGTATAGACTTTCTCCGCTTCGGATCAATGACAACAACATCGCCATATTGAGCCCTGTTGGCATAGATGTTACCCTCATGGTTTTTCCATAAGTAGTCAAAATCGGACGACAAGTCATTAGCCCCGTCGATCGGGAATATTGGATTACCTGGAGTATAGGTCACGCTGTTTTTGCCATCGAAAACCAATAGTCCCTTCGATGTGGAAATCCAAAGGTATCCATCATTGTCCTGGACCATGTTGAATAGCAATCCTGTATTTTCGGCAGCGTTAAGGTTGAGGGAGTAGATCTCGTTTTGAGGGGATATTGCCCTGTAGGGCTGGCAGAAAAGGTGAAAAGGCAGAAAGACAGAAAGGATGCAAATCAATAAGATGTGGAAGGATTGAATAAAAGATAAGGCAGATAGCATTTTATCGAATACAAATCGCGGTAAGCTTGGACTTTTTTCAGCAGGTAAGAATAAGATTTTGATAGCAGCTTTGCGGCTTTGAGTGAGATTCTTTTTTGAAATGAATCTTACCCGGCTCAGGAGTGATATTGGATCAGGTGGTTGCAAGGGTAGGGAAAGATACGACTTCTGCAAAGGCTGAATTCGTATCTTTTATTTCCCAGATACTAAACTATTCTCTTTCATTCTGTACGCAGAAGGAGTTATGCCCATTTCCCTCTTGAAATAAGTGTTGAAAGATGCTTTATTGTTGAATCCTGCCTCATAGGCAAGTTGTATTATCGTGTATTGAGAATAGGCCGGATCGATCATTATTTTTTTTACATACGCGACCCTGAACCGGTTGAGCAATTCAAAAAAATTGACTTTATAATGTTCATTTATAACCTGTGACAACTGATGTCTTGAGATATCAAGATAAGAAGCAAGATCATCCAGCCTCAATTCATTTTCTTTAAAAACTTCTTCTTCCAATAATAATCGTTCAAGTCTTTTTTTGATTGTTTCACTTGCTGCTTTTGTCAGACTGGAAGACTGATATTTTTGCACTGATAGGATAGTTTCAATAGGTTCGCTGCTGAAAACTCTTTTTTGAATTAATCCCATATAGGCAATCACTAAAATGCCAAGCGCCATGACCAGGCTGATCGCATAGTCCCACTGCGGATTGAAGAAAGAAGCAGATACAAGAATGAAGTAGGACACAAAAGCCAGTGTATACATCTTCATGCCCCATGAAAGTATCCGTGTCCAGGTCTTGATATTGGCATCGACCTGCCATTCATTTTGTGTCATGAAATGAATGCGTATTGTATAAAATAATATGTGCCCTGTTAGTAATGTGGATGAGGAACCTATTTGTGTTAAGTCAGAAAGAAGGAAAGTATTTATTCCAAAATCGTTTAACACCGCGGGCATTAGACAAAGAAATGATATAGCAGGAATAATGAAATGGTAAAGGACCGATTTTGTCGTGTATTCTTCCTTGAATGTGGCTTTAATATAAAAATACATTGACGGTCCGATGAGCAAAGTCAAAAATGGCCACATATTCCGGATGTACGGAAAGTATAGCACATACTTTGTCCACATCGTGAGATATGAAAAGAGAATAATGGCTATGGATAATACGACAACCGACATCCATTTCTCTCCTGCTGAAAATTTTGATCTTCCCAACAGAAATATAAAACCAAGTAGCAAGCCAATGATCGCAATGAGCGTAAGTGTACTTGTCCAGAGGTTAAATCCTGGTTTTAATGATTGTTTCAGTTGAACGAAGGCATTGCTGCGCAAAATTATTTCGTCAAACTCAGACTGAGACAGCATGCGATAATTGAGAAAACCAAAGGGAAGTGATTGTAATTCCGCTACTGCACTGCTGTCCTGATGAAGGGTTGCATTGATTTTCGCTTCCCAAAATGCAGCACCTTTCCACCGTTCACCTTTCATCCTTTTTATATCCCTGAAGATATCCAGGGCACGATCCACATTGCCATTGCGATAAAAGCAAATGGCGGCATTAAACTTCATAACTTCCGTTGACAATTTCAACGTATCAAGCTCTCTGGCTATAAGACTGCATTGTTGTCCCGCCAGAGCCGCCTGAAGTTGAGCATCTGTTAGCTGGCTTGAGAGAGATTGGACTAAGCCAACGATTATACAAAAGAGGATTGCAATTTTATTTTTCATTCAAAATAATTAATTCATTTAGCGCTGAACCATAATTTTCTGCCGTGCTATACTATTGTTCCATAAGAGTAAGGTAATCACATACATTCCATCAGGTAAATCGGATGCATTCCAGAATGCGCTGTCTGATACCATTATTTTCTTTATCATGACACCTGATGAGGTACATACATCTGCCATTGTGCCGTAAGGGATGAGGTCAGATGATGTGAATTGAAAAAACACACCTATAGAAGGTGTGACAATGTTCATGTCCTTGTAGGATTGAGGATTGGAGGTACCGGTTGTCGTTGGGTCTTGTCTGAGTACGACGGCATTGGGAGTAATCAATCCTAGAGTTCCTGAGGGAACAATCGTATTTGTCAATGAGCCGGATGAATTAAACACGCTGACAGAAGAAGTGCCTCCGATACCAATGATCGTGCTCCCATCGGGTAGAAAATCTACGCCTTCGCATTGGGGTACATCGGATATGAATACGCTCTTAAATGCCCCGTTACTATCAAATCTTTTGACAACTCCGGCATTATAGTCATTGACCAGCAGGTCGCCGTTTTGATCAAACCAGATATTGGTCGGACCGGCGAGATTGGTCGAATTGAATTTGCCGAGGTCAGCACCTGATGAGCTGAATTTCTGTACGAATTTTCCATTGTATGAGGAGACATATAGATTTCCTGATGTATCCCAGTCGAGCCCAATACTGGTGGTGACACCTACGCTTGTAAATTCATCAACGAAAGTTCCATCCAGGTGATAGCGGCGAACTTTGCCATTGCCGGACCATTGGAGCACATAGAGGAGGCTGTCTGCGCCGATCTCCATTCGTGTGGGTCCACCGATACCGCTTGCAAAAATGCTGACAAATGCACCGGATGTGGCGTTGAATCTCAGGATTTGTCCGCTGTTGAGATTTGAGATCAGTACGATGTTGTCCTTCTCCAGGAAAAGAATGTCCTGTGGCCAGGCGAGGTGACTGGAGATAAAGACTTCTCCGTTTTCGCCATTCGCGTCAAATTTCAGGATTTGCCATGGCGGGAGATTGAAGTTGCCGGCATCGCTTATGTACATATGCATTTTTTGGGCAGTTAATGTCACCATTGTGATGAGTGTAAATAAGGTGGTGAGGAACCTGGGAATATGTGTCATAATTCAATTGATTTAGATGAATGATGACAAATAAAGGGTTGTAGGGCGGGTTGGGGGTTTGGAACTATCAGGATTTACCAATTATCTGATAGCGAATTATGTTTAGTGAGTTTTGTTTTGAAACAATTCGTGTTCCAAAGTTTAGAAAGTTTAGTTTTTGTGATCTACTGGTCGGTTGATCCAGGTCCTCGGGGCAGCAAAGTTGTGCTTTGCCAAATGTCAGACAGGATTCCTTTTACTGATTCGAGTTATGATGAATTTGGAAAAAATTCTGAACAAGATCATACCAGCGCCACAAGCAATAAACCTGAGTATAAATTTCGACAGGTCAAAGGTTCTGCCATCCTGCAAATCCATGACGTAAAGTAATAGGGCAAAAAATAGGCCGGAGGATAAGAATGAAAAGATGAAATATTTAGTATTCGCGTTCACTTCGGTGATGTTTTCTTTTTAGGTAAAACGATAGTGATGTAGTACACAAGGGTACCCATAGCACCATAGAGCACGATATCGATTAAAGATCTTAATAAATTAAAGCCTGAGTTTTCAAAAGCATAATTTAATATCATGGAGACCAAAGAAAAGAGAATGCCGGTGGTCAGGAAGACGATAAGGTAAGTTTTTAAAGATGGGGTCATAAGGTGATTTTGAGTCTTGTTATCTGCTCAAATTAAGCATTTATAGCTATCAAAGTTACATACCCAGTTTCTTTTTCACTTCCTTCAGTCTCAATTCATCCAGGTCAGCATCCATCTTCGTCTCTTTCATACCCACACGGATGAATCCGAAAATACTCATGTATACATTAGCTATCCATACCAGGGCAAAGCCTCCGATCACATAGCCTCGCCAGTCCATGAGCAACAATTTATAATCGGTGAGAAATAAAAAACCAATCGTCACATAATGACTAAAACAATATTCACAGGTAAACAGGTAAAAGAATTTGCGGACAAGCATGCTTTTATGAGTTTTAGTCTTCTGCACGCAAAACTCCCTTGGCTCACGGAATATTTCTTCATGCGTTACTGTCCATGCAATACAGGCAATGGGTATCGCCAATAAAAAAAGCCAGGCTACTTGTTCTGAAATGGTTGTCATAAAGGAAGCGGATATTTCTTTGTGCTAAAGTTACTTCATTTGGTTTGGAAGAGGGACATAGATTTTCGCGTGCAGCTAAAGTGTTTATAAAGTTTAGTTATGACGCTTTCAGCATCAAAAGTTTAGAGAGATTGGAAAAACTAAACTTTCTAATCTTTTATCACCAAAGGTGATGAAAACTAAACTCTCTAAACACTGTTGTTTCAAAAATCAACTGAATTACCCTTAAAGGTTGTCACTACGTACAACTCTCCATCCTGATAAATGGATTGCCTTCGTCCGATTTCAATAGGATCTTTTAATCCCGTTTGCCGACACAATTCACGAAACTTATGTAATGAGACCGGATTAGGTACCCATGGTGGATTAGGATTTTCAGTATCATATTCGATAAGAATGAATGTTCCCCCAGGGTTTAAAGAGGTCAAAACATTATTTAAAACATATAAATGATCATTTGCATAGTGCAACGCATTGGCCATAAGGATTCCGTCCAGCGAAGGCAGGACCATCGGGATATTAAAATCTGCTTCAACAATTTCCAATAGGATTTTTGTTTTTTCATTGTTTTTTGCAGACTGCGCATTGCCTGTTGCTAATTGTCCTTTGCTAATTGTCCT
>JBDUAU010000599.1:0-3383 GCA_040004485.1 Saprospiraceae bacterium | reverse complement strand
CGTTATTCGTTATTCGTTATTCGTTATTCGTTATTCGTTATTCGTTACTCGTTACGGGAATATTCCCAAACGAACATAATCTCCTGATATTTTATTGAGAGCTACGATAAATGCTGCGGTACGCAGATCTTCTATGGTACTTTTTTGCTTGTACTCTTCTCTGATCTGATCGTACGCATTGACCATTGTATCCTCCAGGCCTGAACGAACCAAATCAATTTCATCAGCCCCATGTGTCAGAATATCTTTTTCCTTTATCCCAACAGAATGGCCTGTCAATCTTTCGAAAGTGGAGACAAGATTCGTCAATGAATTCTGCTGATATCTTTTTTCCATACGTCCAAAACGCATGTGAGAGAGATTTTTCAACCATTCAAAATAGGAAACCGTAACTCCACCGGCATTAAGATACATATCCGGTAAAATGACGACTCCTTTTTTCCTTAAGATATCAGCTGCTTCAGAAGTCACAGGGCCGTTGGCAGCTTCAGCGATGATCCTTGCCTTTATTTTACCTGCATTCTCAGTCGTTATCTGGTTTTCAAGAGCAGCAGGAACAAGAATATCACAATCAATCGCTACCCAATCATTACGATCTGGCAGAGCAGTTGAACCCGGGAAACCGATGATGGATCCAGTCTCCTTTCTGAATTTAAGCAAGGCGTCCATGTCGATACTTTTCTCATTGTATATCGTGCCTTCAATTTCAGAAACACCGATTACAAGGGCATCACCTTCATCCTGGGAAATCATGCCGGAATAAGATCCAACATTCCCTAACCCCTGGATGACCATTGTCTTGCCGGCTATTCCTGGAGTCATCCCCAGCGCTTTGCAATCATCACTATAAGACAGAAACTGACGGATACCATAGTAGACACCTCTTCCAGTTGCTTCTGTTCTTCCTCTGATTCCACTTTGATTTTCAGGCTTACCAGTGACACATGCTGCAGCATCGATCTCACCATGATTAAACACCTGATAAGTATCGAGTATCCATGCCATTTCACGACTACCGGTGCCATAATCAGGGGCAGGAACATCTAGTCCGGGGCCAATAAAATTTTTACGAATCAATTCGGTCGTATATCGGCGTGTAATTTTTTCAAGTTGTTCCTCAGTGTATTTTCGCGGACTGATTTTTACACCTCCTTTTGCACCTCCGAATGGAACATCCACAAGTGCACATTTGTAGCTCATCAATGCTGCCAGCGCCATCACTTCATCACGATTGACGAGGTGACTGAATCGGATGCCTCCTTTGGTCGGAAGACGATGATGGCTATGCTGTACTCGAAAGGCTTCGATCACCTGATACTCATCTCCGATTTTCACTGGAAAAGCCATTTCATATACTGCATTGCAAATTTTAATTTGATCTAGCAGGCCTTTTGGAATATCTGTATGCGCCGCAGCCATATCAAAATTGCGGTTTACACTTTCAAAAAAGCTAAGGTGTTTTTTTGTTGTATCACTCATTTTTTTGCCGTTTTTCGAGTCTTGAAATTTTTCGATCTATCATCACCAAATAAACCAGAAGAGTTACTAAAATGATCAGTGTCACACCTGCCACGACGTAGATTTTCCCGACACTACGCATATAATCAGGAGAATATTCCTGCTGGGCCTGGGCTAACTGAGTTATTAATATCAAACTAAAGATGAGTGCACTCCTGAGCTTCATATTCTGTTGAAATAGACCATAAATATGCCAAGATTTATTCATCTTCATTGGTTTCGTTTTAAGATATCTACCCGATATACCAGTTGACTTATCCATATCCCCAGGAGGACCCACCCTATGACAGCCGGATAAAATACAATGCGCATTGTATTGTCCAGATCTTCACCTCCCATGGCCGGATTACCTCCATTACCGGGATGCAGACTATCTGTCATCCTTGGAATAATAAACAGAAGAGGGATTAATAACACAAATGCGAACATGTTGTAGCCAGCGGACAATCTTGCTTTCTGCATATCATCTTCGATAGATGACCTCAATACCATCAATGCAGAATAAATCAACAATGCTATCGCAGACATGTTTTGCTTGACATCCCAGCTCCAATATGCATTCCAGGTATTTTTTGCCCAAAGCATGCCAGTCACAAGGCCAAGCATTCCAAATACCAGACCTACTTTTACAAAAGCTGTACTGATATTGTCATCTATGATCAGTCCCTGACGATAATATTTCAGACTATACCACGCACTGATCCCAAACAAAATGATCATCGTAAACCACATAGGAACGTGGAAATATGTATTGCGGATTGTCTCTGCAAGGATATTGCGGAAAGGATACCGCATTCCTGACAGTTTATGAATATGTTCTATTTTATCTTTGGTCCAAAGACCCATTTCCGCAGGGTCCTCCTCAGCGGCAGGAGTCACAAAAACTGCATTCGGAAGTACACTGCTCCCATCTGCAGGATGGTCCAAAATCAATGTCAGGGGGTAAGCATCCTGTTTGATCGGGAATACGGAGGGGATGTAAAAAGAAGCTCTTAGATGTCTGTCATCCACCACTTCCACGTGAAGTGCTTTGATGACCGTATCGCCTTTCAGTCTCAACCAGGCCCGGATTTGGTCCGGATCCTTCATAAAATAGGAGTTATACCCTTTAACAGCTAAAATAAGCTGGTCTCCGGCCATGGTCCTGTCTGGTGAAGCCCCGATGATACCAGGTTTAAGAGGAACAAACCACCCGGCTATAAAAACATACACTAGAATGATGATGGCAGCCCACTTCCAAAGAGCTAATGATGATGGCTTTGTAGGTTGGCTTTGATTCTGCATTACGATCTCCAAAGATAAGGAAACAACCAAAGGGACATAGCAGTCACGAGTGAAACTATACTGGCCAGCAACGTAACTTCATTCCACGGATTTTGATCCGGGGTTGTACCTAATGCATATGATGTTAGGCGGAGCAAATTGATAAGGATCGGGATCATCAATGGCAAGGCCAGGATCGCTGTCATTGAAGCATTTTGTTGTGTTTTTATGGCAATCGAAGAAATCAGGGTAAGCAAGATGGAGAGGCCAACAGAAGCAATAAAACCTGTCACCAGAAACCACCAACCCCGCACCATATGATTACCGGCCATCACAAAAAGGACAAACCAAAGCGAAAAAAAAATAAATAAAAGAAGGACGGTATTGTATAAAACTTTGGCAGTAAACAACTCCAACGGGTGATAAAGCGTATAATAATAAAAGTACCGGCCTTCACTTTCACGGCCAAATGTCTTTAAAACTGCCATGAGAGAGCTGAACAGGAATATGACCCAAAATGTCAGGCCCCATTCCCTCGCCGGAAGCTGTCTCCAGATCGAAAAGACTATAAATGAAGAAGATAACACGTAAAGTAAAATACC
>JBDUAU010000324.1:0-11442 GCA_040004485.1 Saprospiraceae bacterium | reverse complement strand
GTAGTAGTTCCGGCTGTTATGAAAGTTCCTCCTACATAAAGCTCTCCGTTATAAACAACGAATGCATAGGGACATTGATATGTGGTGCCATTCGAAGTTCCACCACCCATCTCCGACCACGAAGTGCCATTCCATATAGCTGCATGATTTGCAGAAACACCACCGGCAATTGTAAATTCTCCTCCTGCAAAAAGCTCCGTGTTGTAAACTCCTAATGCGTGGACTTCTGGACTAATACCACCACCACCAAATCCACTACCGACTGAGTCCCATACCGTGCCATTCCAATTCGCAATATATTTCGCAGAAATGCTTCCTGCGGTATCGAAATTTCCTCCGGCATATATTTTACCATTGTAAACAAATAACCTGGTAATTTCTACAGTACAACAAGGGGCATGTCTGACCCCAGTTCCCACAGCTGACCATTGCCCATTCAGACTGGAGATGGAGAAAACCATCAGGATAAATAACGGAAGACTTTTTTTCATAAAGCTAGTTTTGGAGATGATGGAAAATTAGACATAAAAGTGCTATGGAGTAGCCACGATCTGAATCTGTTCCACATGGTTCAGGCTCTCCTCCATTATACCAGAAATCAAAGTTGACTGGTTCTCCATTAGTCCATTCATAAATACCTTGTTCTCCTTTCAAACCAATCCAAACTCCCAATAATACCTCCGGAAGTGGAAGTTGGGCAAAATTTAAACACCAATAACCAAGGAAATTGTTTTCCTCAAGGCTTGATATGGTGGCCAGATATCCTCCCATTTCAATAGCTGCTTCATTGGCCTGCCCCCATGTAGTACCACAATTGGAAAAGAAATAGTGATGGCCATTTAAAGCACCCAAATATGTATACCCAGTGATGTCGGCTTGAGCTTTAAGATTTACCATGCATCAAATCAACAAGGCCGGCATAAGGTATGTCGCCTTGATAAATAGGTTTGAGTTTTTCATAAAGAGTGAGTTTTAAGTCGTGTTGTTAGAAATAAAATGGTGAGGAGTGATAAGTAAGTGGTTTAGCAGAATTTAGTAGGCAGTACTTTTAGTACACTGGTTGCCGATCATTGATGATTGATCACTAATCGTTGTGTCACTACAATGCCATCTGAAAAAGCACTGATGTAATACACTCCATTTCCGAAATGATTTCCATCCAGCTTAATGGAAGTGCTTGTCGATCCCTCCATCATCTGTTGCGACCAAACCAGCTTACCGAGATAGTTATATATATTTAGATGGAGAGAGGAAACGGGCTGATCAAAAACGATGTTGACTTCGTCAGTAGCAGGGTTAGGATAAATATTAAAAACTGATTTATCTGTCGCGGAAGTTAATCCATCATAAAAGTCATGAATGGGTTGAGAGACTGCAAGTGGAGGAGTTCCTCCATTTCTGACCATACCCAGGTCACCAAAATTGAAACATACATTACATGCATTGGGGCATGAAGAAGTGAGTGTTAGATTCTCAATATTCACGCTGCCGCAGCTGACCATTGTGCCAAAGACAAATCCTGATCCCGCAGTAGCCACATCCCTGATGGAGACCTTGCCCGTAGTATAATTTCCGACAAGGGAATCTGAATTGATCACTGAACCATCTGCGGTAGATACCATCTTGAAACCCACCTGGTAGTCATTGATGAGCAGCTCATTTGCGAATGCGTTGATCCTTCGTACAACAGTATTTCCGAACAGATCTACTGTCCAGGATATCACACCGGATGAATTATATTTTGTCACGAAGGAGTTGGTGTTGATTTTCCCACCTGTATAAACATTCCCTGATCCATCTACATGGACGGCTTCACCATAGTCCAACACAGAACTACCAGCTGACTTAACCCAAAGCGTAGTGCCACTTCCATTTATTTTAGCCACAAAAGCGTCTCCTGAATTCCCTATTGAAGTAATACTTAAGCCTGAACCTGTCCCAAAGCTCATCGTGCCGGCGTATTTGCCACTCATATGTACATTCCCGGTAAGATCTAAGGCAATATCGGTGGCAACATTCCATAAACTATTAATGCAAGGTGAGAGGTTGCTCGCATAGCGTTTTTGCCATTGTGATGTTCCGGAATTGTTGAGCTTGATCAGGTATACGTCTGTTTTCTCCCTTGCATCGGATGGGCCTGAACAATTCACTGTTTGACTGGTAAAATAACCTGCAGCGTAAATATTTCCTGCGCCATCCAATTCAATTGCATTGCCTCCATCGGTACCGGCCTTCGAACCAAATGATTTAGCCCAGATGGCTGTTCCGCCTGTACTATATTTGGCTACAAACATATCATTGGTGGGCAAACTGCCTTGCTTCGTACTGGTCAACGAGATATTATCGAAGTTGACGGTACCGGCATACTGACCTGTGAGATACACATTGCCGGCGTTATCCAGTACCATATCATCAAACTCAGAGCGTACGAAGCCTGAGGAACCTGGAATAAGTGTAATTTTTTTCACCCACAACCAGGCATTAGCACTGGCATTGAATTTTCCAATAAAACCGGTGGTCAAATATGAGCCAGGGTCGCTGGGAATACTGGTGAGTGTAAATGCACCCAACGTTATCGTATTTTCAAAATAGCCGGCGAGATACGTGTTGCCTTGACCGTCATCCGCGATGGCGTTTGACTGGTTCGCGTTCACCTGGTCCCCGGTATGCTGGGAAATCAGGCTGTATTGGGCAGAAAGATGAAGGGTATTGATCATCATCATCATGGCGATCAGGCCAAGCTGAGTTAAAGATGGGGATAGTAAAAAATGGTTTTTCATTTTAAGGAGATTTAAAGAGGTGAATTTTTTATTTGCTTTTATTTAGATTTCGAAAGAGTTATTCAGTTGGGTCCCATGTGAAAGCGAGCGGCATGAGGTAACATCATATTTATACCGGCGCATGCCATTAGATTAGCATTGTGCAGATAGGAAAGAACTACGTCACGTAGATATTGTACTTTTCATCTTTGCCAAGAGCCATATGCCATCCCAGAATGATCATCAGGAAGGGTCCCAGGGTGGTTTTCCTTAAAGGTTGAAGTAATACAAAAGTGGTTTTCATTTTAAGTTGATTTAAGGTTTAAATAGCAATTACAATTTATCTATTGGGAAATGTAAATTGGAAAGATGCACCAAAGTTATTGGCCCGGATTGGGGATGACAATCACATAAAGATGTAAGCGGGGTGAAATTGATGCCTTTCTATTACATGAATATGTTATTCCAATTCTGGCAGCTATACGTTTACTTTGTTTAAGAATGCAATCACCTTGAGAATAAGTGTTTTGCTGTACTGCACATTTGTTTTGCCTTTTTTAACTCAGTTTGATATGTACAAGCCGTATTCGTTAATACCTGCTACCCAATTCTACTGTGGGTTAATGTTGCTATTATCAATTCTTTTTCCACAAATCTCTTTTAGCCAGAGCAGCCCTGAGATTGACTCATTACTTCAGGTCATAGAAATACCTCAGCATGATACATCCCGGGTGAATACCTTAATTGATTTGAGTAGTCGCCTTTCCAGGAAGTCTCAAAACGAAAAGGCAAAAAAATATGCTGAGGATGCTCTATCGATAGCTCTTGATTTAAACTATAAGAATGGAATCGCCGGTGCTTACTTTAACCTTGGCATTATTTATTCGAATGAATCTAATTATTCGGAAGCTTTGAAAAATCACCTGGCTGCACTCAAAATTCGTAAAGAAATCGGAGCTCAAAAAGAGATTGCTGCATCTTACGATAGAATTGGAACTATTTATCAACGTCAACACGATTACACGGAAGCCTTAAAAAATCACTTGGCTGCACTTACGATCTTCGAAGAAATCGGAGATAAATATGGAATCTCCCGATCTTACTACAACATTGGAGCAGTCTATGAAAAGCAGAGCGATTATGATAAGGCCTTAAATAATTATGCAACTGGCCTTAAAATCAGTGAAGAAATGGGATTTAAAGCAGGGACTGCTGAATCATACTTTAAGATTGGAATTATTTATAAAATGCAGGATAATTATACCGAAGTTTTAAATAATTTTTCTTCTGCAGGTAAGATCTGGGAAGAAATTGGGGATCAAAAAGAGATCGCTAAATCATATCAGTGGATTGGAATTATTTATAAAACCAAAGGCGATTATGCTAAAGCCACTAAAAATTATCTGGCTTCGCTTAAGATCTACGAAGAAGTCGGAGATAAAGAAGGAATAGCGCTGTCTTATACTAATATTGGAAATGTTTATGTAGATCATGGCGATTATGCCGAAGCCTTAAAAAATTATTTGACTTCCATTAAGATCATGGAAGAAATCGAAAATAAAGAAGGAATAGCGCGGTCTTATGATAATATTGGAAATATTTATAGTATTCAAGGCGATTATGCTGAAGCTTTAAAGAATCATTTGGCTTCCCTTAAGATAATGGAAGAAATCGGAAATAAAATGGGAATAGCTTCGTGTCATAATAATATTGGAGTTATTTATGACGACCAAGGTGATTATGCTAAAGCCACTAAAAATTTTTTGGCTTCCCTTACGATCTACGAAGAATTCGGAGATAAAAAGAGAATAGCGTTGGCTTATAATAATATTGGAGTTGTCTATATGAATCAAAGTAATTATTCCGAAGCTATAAAATATTTTATGGCTGCACTTAAGATCAGTGAAGAAATCGGAAATAAAGAAAGTATGGTTCAGTGTTATAATCACCTGGGAAGTTTGCATACTAAGTTGCATAATTCTTCTGAAGCAAAAATAAACCTCGATGCTGCTCTTTTGCTTTCAGTGGAACTGGGATTAAAGAAACAATTATGCGAAGCATATCAAAGTTCAGTGTCGTTAGACAGCCTTATGGGAAATTACGAACAGGCATTAGAACATTACAAAATGTATATTGTATATAAAGACAGCCTGGACAATGACAGCAATGCTAAACTCGTCGTTGAGATGAAGGCAAAATATGAAACAGAAAATAAGGACAGAGAAATTCAGCTCCTGCAAAGTGAAAAACAAATCAGTGACCTGGAGCTGAATTTCAGGGCAGAATCGATCAATCGAATTGAATCTGAAAGGGACAGAGTCCAGCTACAAAACATGCTAAACTTAAAGGAGCTTGATCTACTGGCAAATGAACAAGAACTTCAACAATGCGAACTCGTTCAAAACCAGGCCAGCCTGACCCTCCAGGAAAATGAAACTGTACTTAAACAGGATCAACTCAATTTATTAAATAAGGAACATGAAATTCAAAAACTTGCCTTACGGAAAGAAAAGATCACCAAAAGTTATCTGTTAACAGGCATCGGCCTGTTCACGCTACTTTCGTTTATGGTGTATAGTAATTTTATCACACGGCAGAAGTTAAAGTTACAGACCCTGCGCAACAAAATCGCAAGTGACCTCCACGATGATGTGGGCAGCACGCTTAGTAGTATTTTCATTTTCAGCGAAATTGCCAGACACCAGTCTAAAGAAGTGATTCCTATGCTGGATACAATAGGAGAAAGCTCAAAGAAAATGCTGGATGCGATGGCCGATATCGTGTGGACCATCAATCCTGAAAATGATGCGTTTGAAATGATTATAGACCGGATGCGAAGTTTTGCCTATGACCTGTTAGGGGCCAAAAAAATTGAATTCGAATTTGAAGCCGATGAGCAATTAGGACAGTTGAAATTACCCATGGACGTCAGAAAGAATCTCTACCTGATATTCAAAGAAGCCGCCAATAATATGGTAAAATATTCCAAGGCAGACAAGGCTTATTTCGCTATCCATAGAGAGGCAAAGGTTCTTACCCTGCTTGTGCGAGATAACGGGATGGGTTTCGACCTTAATCAGGTTTCCAAAGGAAATGGGCTTAACAATATGAGAAAAAGGGCTGAAGAGATGGGAGGGAAATTGGAGATAGAATCTGGCCCTGGTATTGGGACGAGCATTCAATTGAAAATAGCGGTATAAGTTAGAAGTTAGCAACTAGAAGTGATAGTAAATAGCAATCAAGGGATTCTAAAAAAAATAGCATAATCAATACATCTTTCCATATGAGTATTAAAGTGGCCATATTTGAAGATAACCAGAGCTTGCGGGTGGGCTTATATCAACTCATCAATGGAAGTGAAGGGTTTGAATGCGTAGGAGCTTTTGAAAATTGTTCGAATCTCCTAAAGAATGTCAGGGAAACTAAACCGGATATCGTTCTCATGGACATAGCCATGCCGGGAATTAATGGTATTGAAGGGGTTAGGATCATCCGAGAAAAGTATCCGGATCTGAAGATACTCATGCAAACTATTTTTCAGGATAATGCAAGAATTTTCGAATCTATTCTTGCCGGTGCCAACGGCTATATATTAAAAAACACCTCTCCGGTTCGCATCCTGGAAGCCATCAGAGAAATTTACGAAGGAGGGGCACCTATGACTCCATCTGTAGCCACGCAGGTTTTGAAAATGGTATCCAACCATACGCCAGCTCCGAAAGGTGATACGGTAAAACTTTCAGACAGGGAAATTGAAATCCTCAGATGCCTTGTAAAGGGAATGAGTTATAAAATGATTGCAGGCTCCTGTCAGATTAGCATTGATACGGTGAGGGCGCATGTGAAAAATATATATGAAAAGTTACAAGTGCATTCAAAAACTGAAGCTGTGATGAGCGCGATAAAAAATAATATCGTACAACCCTAAGAATATTATTGCAGCAGATCGTTTCCGCTTTTCTGCCTTTTCCCCTTTCTGCCTTTCTGCCTTTTTCCTTTTGTTACCTTTGCCCTCCACAACAAAGGAAAAAATGAGTTCTAACGATAATCAAGGCTTTGGTACCAAAGCTGTACACGCAGGTGTGACCCCTGATCCAACTTCCGGCGCCATCATGACACCCATCTACCAAACGTCCACTTATGTACAGGAAGCTCCCGGAAAGCACAAAGGCTTTGAATATGCCAGGACGCATAATCCTACACGCGACGCCCTCCAGGCCAGCATCGCAGCATTGGAAAATGGAAAATATGGGATCTGTTACAGCAGCGGATTAGCGGCCATGGATGCCGTCATCAAGTTATTTCAAACCGGTGATGAAATCCTGTGTGCAAATGATTTGTATGGCGGATCCTATCGTCTTTTGACAAAGGTCTATGGACCAATGGGAATAAAAAGCAGATACATTGACATGACAAATCTGGATTTGTTTCGAAGTTCGATTCGTCCGGAAACTAAATTGATCTGGCTTGAAACACCTACAAATCCAACTTTACAAATTCTGGATATCAGAGAAATATGCAACATTGCCCAGCAAAAGAATATTCCTGTTGCAGTTGACAATACTTTTGCTTCGCCTTATTTACAAAACCCCTTAGACCTTGGCGCTACTATCGTCCATCATTCGATCACAAAATATATCGCAGGACATAGTGATGTCATCATGGGCGGCCTCATCGTCAATGATGATGCATTGGCTGAACGACTTAAGTTTTTGCAAAATGCAAGCGGCGCTGTTCCGGGACCACAGGATTGCTTCCTGACATTGCGAGGCATTAAGACGCTCCATGTACGGATGGATCGTGCATGTGAAAATGCAATACGTATCGCTCAATTCCTGCAGAATCATCCGAAGATTGGCAAAGTCATGTACCCCGGATTGAAGAATCATCCGCAGCATGCACTGGCATCATCCCAGATGAGAAATTTTGGCGCGATGATTTCTTTTGATCTCAAAGATGACAGTATGGATGCAGCCAACAAAGTATTAGGTGGAACAAAACTCTTTTCACTCGCTGAATCACTCGGTGGTGTGGAATCACTGATCGGACATCCTGCTTCGATGACACATGCTTCGATACCGAGAGAACAACGATTAGCTTCCGGGCTCACAGATTCTCTGATCCGGTTGAGCGTTGGCATTGAGACTTATGCAGATCTTGAAAAAGATCTCGACCAGGCTCTACGTTGATGCATATTGTATTAAGTACAGGGCTTTTGAAAATGTACATTTACCATAAATTTTAATAATCGATCATTAATGAATACTTTATCCAAACAAACTCTTTCTCAAACTGAACTGGATCAACTTGCTATCAATACTATCCGATTTCTGTCGGTGGATGCGATCCAGAAAGCAAACAGCGGACATCCTGGCTTACCTATGGGTGCGGCACCGATGGCTTATGCCTTATGGACAAAATTTCTAAAACATAATCCTGTAAATCCACATTGGTTCGATCGGGATAGGTTTGTGCTGTCTGCAGGACATGGTTCAATGCTGTTGTATAGTTTGTTGCATCTGACAGGATATGATTTATCTCTGGAAGAAATAAAACATTTTCGTCAATGGGGAAGTAAAACGCCAGGGCATCCTGAACGAGGCCTTACACCCGGGGTAGAAACGACCACAGGTCCACTAGGACAAGGCTTTGCGAATGGTGTAGGTATGGCCATTGCAGAAGCATATCTCGCCGCAAGCTTTAACAAACCCGGATTGGAAATCATAAATCATTACACCTACGGTATAGTGAGTGACGGTGATCTGATGGAAGGTGTCGCGGCAGAAGCAGCTGCGCTTGCAGGTCATTTGAAACTTGGTAAACTGATTTATCTATACGACAATAATCATATTACGCTTGCTTCCGCCACTCAGCTTACGTTTACAGAAGATCTTTTACAGCGATTTGAAGCGCAAGGCTGGCATGTATTATCAATTGAAGACGGGAATGATCTTTCAGCCATCGAAAATGCGATTCGCTTGTCTCAGGAAGAAACAGAACGACCTTCACTCATCAGTATTCGTACACATATCGGTTATGGTTCGCCGAATAAACAAGATTCATGTGCTGCCCATGGCTCACCTTTAGGCGTTGAAGAAGTGAAGTTGTCCAAAATAAATCTCGCTTGGCCTGTCGAACCTCTTTTTCTGCTTCCTGAAGATGCGCTGCTTCATTTCCGGAAAGCTGTACTTCATGGAGATCAATTTGAATCAGAATGGAATAAAATTTTCTCATCCTATAAACATCAATATCCGGAATCAGCTGCTCAGCTTGAAGATCTCATGAACGGGAATATTTCAGGTGACTGGGACAAAAAAATTCCTGAATTTCCTGCTGATAGTAAAGGGATGGCCACACGCGTTGCTTCAGGAAAAATCATGCAATCATTTTTTCCGATGCTACCGGGTTTCATCGGAGGATCAGCAGACCTGAATTCATCCACACACACTGAACTTAAAGATGCCGGAAATTTTGAAAACCCATCGATGGCGGTGGGTGACTTGCAGGGTTCTGCCGGCGGGGGATGGAGCTATGCAGGACGCAATCTACAATTTGGTGTTCGTGAACATGGAATGGCTTCTATTTCAAATGGAATGGCAGCTCATGGTGGTATCATTCCATTTTGTGCGACCTTTTTGACTTTTGCTGATTACATGCGACCTTCTATTCGTCTCTCCGCATTAATGGAATTAAATGTTGTTTACGTTTTCACCCATGACAGCATTGGATTAGGTGAAGATGGTCCGACGCATCAATCTGTCGAACATGTCGCAAGCCTGAGAGCTATACCAGGCTTGAATGTGATACGACCTTGTGATGCCAATGAAACTTCAATGGCATGGCGCATGGCGATTGAATCAAAAAAAGCACCAACGGCTTTAATTTTGTCAAGACAGGATTTACCTACGCTTGATCGTAACGTGTATGCTTCTGCTGACGGTCTTCGTTTTGGTGGTTATATTCTTTCTGATGTTCCTGATGGTAAGCCTGATTTGATATTGATCTCGAGCGGTTCGGAAGTAGCCCTGATCGTGAAGGCACAGCAGGAATTACAAAAACAAAATATTTCTGTTCGTCTTGTATCCATGCCTAGCTGGGAATTGTTCGAAGCACAAGCAACGGAGTATAAAAAGAAAGTGCTTCCTCCTTCAGTGCACAACAGGATAGCCGTAGAAGCCGGCATCACGCAGGGTTGGCATCAATATGTAGGAGATAATGGAATTGTCATAGGCATCGATCATTTTGGCGCTTCTGCTCCGGGTGATGTGTTGATGCGTGAATTTGGATTTACAGTTGAAAATATTTGTGAGCAGGCAATCGGTCTGCTAAAACGTAAATAAAATGTCTGATTCGAGCAAAATATCTTTTGACCTCACCAAAAGGATTGGTATTGCAGCTGATCATGGAGGATATGAGCTAAAAGAATATTTATTGCAAATGCTGAACGAAAGTGGTTGGGACGTCATTGATTTTGGCAACAAAGAATACAATCCTGATGATGACTACCCGGATTATGTGGTTCCTCTTGCAAAGGCGATATCAGATGGTATGATCCAAAGAGGGATAGCGATTTGCGGAAGCGGAGTAGGTGCATGCATTATCGCCAACAAAGTCAGAGGTGTGAGGGCTTGTCTGATCCATGAAACATTTTCAGCAAGGCAAGGCGTGGAAGATGATGATATGAATATGATCTGCCTTGGAGGTCGAGTGATTGATCATGTCCTGGCATTGGAATTAACCACTATGTTTCTCGCCTCAAATTTTAGTCATTTGAAAAGACATTTGCGCAGACTGGCCAAGGTTCAGGAACAGGAAAAAAAATAAAATCAAAACTAACCATGGAATTAAATGCGTACGCCGGCAAACCAGCTCCATCAGAAATATTGGTAAATATCCCAAGACTTATTTCAGCCTATTACACCGGTATACCTGATCCATCCATCTCTGAACAGCGAGTTGCATTTGGCACATCCGGTCACCGTGGCTCTTCGTTTAAAAATGCTTTTAATGAAAGGCATATCCTGGCGATCACACAAGCCATATGTATGTATCGTCAAACACAAAAGATCGATGGTCCATTATTTCTGGGATTTGACACACATGCGCTTTCAGCACCTGCATTTTCTACTACAATGGAAGTGCTGGCTGCTAATGGTGTTGATGTCATGATAGCCGAAGGAGATGAATACACACCTACTCCTGCAATTTCTCATGCTATCCTAAAATACAATAATGGCCGCATGACAGGCCTGGCGGATGGCATCGTGATCACACCATCACACAATCCTCCGGATGACGGTGGATTTAAATACAACCCGCCAAATGGTGGACCCGCCGGAGGTGAGGTGACGAGTTGGATTGAGGCAAAAGCAAACGAATTACTGTTGAATAATCTTCAGCCAGTAAAACGAATATCATTAGAGAAAGCCCTTCACGCCTCTACTACACATCGACATGATTATCTCAACAATTATGTCAATGACCTGGGTCACATCATTGATATGAATCTCCTCCGCGATTCGAAGATCAGGATGGGTGTAGATCCGCTTGGTGGTGCAGGTGTTCATTATTGGGAGCCTATTGCTGATCGCTATCATCTGGACTTAACCATCTTAAATAATAAAGTAGATCCCACATTTAGTTTTATGACTATTGATTGGGACGGGCAGATTCGCATGGATCC
>JBDUAU010000077.1:0-3397 GCA_040004485.1 Saprospiraceae bacterium | reverse complement strand
TGCAACAAAAGAAGAATACAAGCGAGCTATTCCGGGACGTATCATCGGTGTCTCTGTTGACAGATTTGGACAACGTGCACTTCGCATGGCGCTTGGCACCCGGGAGCAACATATTAAACGTGAAAAGGCAACTTCAAATATTTGCACAGCCCAGGCCTTATTAGCTTTTATGGCCGGAATGTATGCGGTTTATCACGGGCCTCAGCTACTGAAGAATATTGCCACAGAGATACATACGAAAACTGCATCCCTTTACAATCACCTTAATTCAATAGGACTAACGCCACGGCACAATACTTTCTTTGATACACTTTCTATTCCTGTTTCCGCAGAAATAAAAAACAGAATCAAAGATGAAGCTGAATTAAGGAAAATAAATTTTTACTACACCCCTGATGATATTCGCCTGAGCCTTGACGAAACTGTTACTCAGGGTGACCTGATGGATATCTGTTTAGTCTTCTCAGTAGCCATGAGTAAAAAGGAGTCTCCTGATATAACGACAACAAATGCCTTGATGATTCCGGCTCATCTCCTTCGTAAGGATGATTATCTGTCACATCCGGTATTTAGTATGTATCGCACCGAAACAGAATTGATGCGATATATCAAATCTCTTGAGAATAAAGACCTGTCCCTGACGCATGCCATGATACCACTAGGCTCTTGTACGATGAAGCTCAATGCCGCATCTGAAATGTTCCCCGTGAGCTGGCCTGAATTTTCAAGCCTTCATCCTTTTGTGCCTGATGTACAGGCAGCAGGTTATCACAGAATATTTGATGAATTATCTGCCTACCTCTGTGAGATCACCGGAATGAAAGCATGCTCATTGCAACCAAATTCCGGAGCGCAGGGCGAACTCACCGGTCTGCTAACGATCAGAGCTTTTCACGAAGCAAACGGACAATCAAATCGTAACATCGCATTGATTCCTCAATCTGCACATGGTACCAACCCTGCAAGCGCTGTGATGGCCGGAATGGAGGTGGTAGTGGTCAAATGTGATGAACGAGGTAATATTGATATGGCCGACTTAAATGTACAGGCGGAGAAATATTCTGATCGTCTTGCCGCTGCAATGGTGACATATCCTTCTACGCATGGTGTTTTTGAAACAACAATTAAAGAACTTTGCAATGTCATTCATAAGCATGGCGGTCTTGTTTATCTTGATGGCGCCAACATGAATGCTCAGGTTGGACTCACAAGTCCCGGTTTTATAGGAGCAGATGTGTGTCACCTCAATCTCCATAAAACATTTGCCATTCCCCATGGTGGTGGTGGACCTGGTATGGGGCCAATATGTGTGAATGAAAAACTTGCACCTTATTTGCCGGGACATCCATTAAGCAAAGTCGGTGGATCAGATGCCATTGATGCAGTATCTAGTGCCGCGTGGGGTAGTGCCTCTGTATTACTGATCTCATACGGTTACATCAGGATGTTGGGCTCAGATGGATTGACATTATCTACAATTCATGCTATTCTTGCTTCGAATTACATTAAATCAAGACTTGAGAAGTATTTTGAAATTTTATATACCGGTGAAGCCGGAAGGACTGCACATGAATTGATTATCGATCTGCGACCTTTCAAGCCGTCTGGTGTTTCTGCTGAAGATGTTGCAAAACGATTGATAGATTATGGTTTTCATGCACCCACTTTATCTTTCCCTGTGCCTGGAACCATCATGATCGAACCTACAGAGAGTGAATCAAAAGCAGAGCTCGATTTATTTTGCGACGCTATGATTCAGATTCATCAGGAAATTGATCATGTGCGTACCGGTTTACAGCCTGCTGATAATAATTTGCTTTCGAATGCACCACATACGCTGTATGTAATTACAGCTGATGAATGGACGCTTCCGTATTCAAGAAGCGAAGCTGCATTTCCATTAACATTACTCCGGCATCGTCATAAATTTTGGGCTTCTGTGTCAAGAATTGACAATGCATTTGGAGACCGTAACCTGGTTTGTACTTGTCCACCCATTGAGTCCTACGTTACATCTGAACCTGTAGAATCGTGATTATAGTCACTGGTGCAATGGGTTTTATCGGAAGTGGCTTCGTCAGTTACCTCAATCAATCAGGCCATAAGGACGTCATTGTTTGCGACGATTTTTATCAATGGAAAAAAGAAAAAAATCTGGTTGGTAAGCGAGTTTATGAGTGGATTCATCGCGATCTTTTCATTGCCTATTTTGAAAAAGTAGCTTCCCAGGTTGAGGTGGTTTTTCATCTTGGAGCCAGAACGGATACAATAAGCGAGGACGTTGCGATTTTCGAAAAACTTAATCTTCAATACTCGAAAAATATCTGGTCTGTTTGTACCCGCCACTCCATTCCGTTGATTTATGCATCAAGTGCAGCTACCTATGGTGACGGTCAGTTCGGTTTTAGTGATGATCATGACGGAATTCAAAATCTGAAGCCATTAAATGCATATTCCAGATCAAAACATGCATTTGATCTTTGGGCGCTCGATCAAAAGGTTGCACCGCCATTATGGTATGGTTTGAAATTTTTCAATGTATATGGGCCTAATGAAGGCCATAAAGGAAGAATGGCATCAGTCGTTTTTCATGCATGGCATCAGATAAGGGAAAGTGGCCAATTGAAATTATTTAAATCACATCGTCCTGATTATAAGGATGGAGGCCAGTTGCGTGATTTTATCTATGTCAGGGACATTCATGAAATGCTCTGGAATATCTATTCAAAAAAACCTGAATCCGGTATTTATAATGCTGGCACAGGTAAAGCGAGAACCTTTGAAGATCTTGGCAATTCATCATTTGACGCGATCTCAATGCCGGTTAACATCGAATATATTGACATGCCTGACGACCTTCGTGAAAAATACCAATACCACACACAGGCGGATATGACAAAATGGAAACAAGCCGGCTTAAATCTCCCCGCAACTCAATTAGAAACCGGTATAAATGATTACATCCGTCATTATCTCAACTCCGGTAAATTCTTATAACCACTCTTGGAGTTCGCGAGACGTTTTTATTATCAAGTTTATTAGTAGTTTCTAAATACCCAAGTCTAATTTCTCATTGCATATTGATTTAAGCACACTGCAAATTGGAATTGCCATTTGCTAATTACTTTTTGCAAATTGCTTTGTGCCAATTGCCTATTGTCGTTTCTTCTCCATCGGTCTCAACCCCGCATAATAGATCAGGTACCAGCCATCATCGAGCTTCGCAAACCTACGGTGAATGTACATGTTACTACCTTTCATTTGAATCCAATGCTCAATCACGCGGTCCCCGATCACTTCAAACCACTGATCAAATTGGTGCGAAGGATCTGTAAAAAGATTATGATTTTTCCAATCCGCTTTTAATTTTTGGAGGAAGATCAATTTGTGTAACATC
>JBDUAU010000236.1:0-3404 GCA_040004485.1 Saprospiraceae bacterium | reverse complement strand
AAAATATTGATGGCTAATTCCTGAACGCTCTTGCCATCAATCGTTCTGGAGATGAGCATGATTTTAGGCTGGGCCACACCAAAGAATTGCAAATATTTCCTAAGCACAGTTCTTGCTTTCGTGGGCAGGTAAGATTCAGAAGGTTGGGCGATTAAAACTTTTTCATTTTTTAATAACGTCACTTCAGGTTCAATCGGAACGTTTTCAACCGGCGAATAAAACATTTTATTAACCTGAAGATTGACAATGTCACCATAAGCAAAAACCCAATCGGCAGCATTTTCTTTTGGATTGATGACGACCCCATATCCATTGTCGAGAAGAAAATCTGTAGCCATATTTTTTATACAATAGGATGTAAATGCCTTACCGGGCTCAGGAATGTTCAGGCCGAAATAGGGGAAGCCGTCAGGACCTTTTACGATTTGTGGATCTGTACAGGCAAAACTTGCAGTCTGCACATCGGTCAGAAATTTTTGATTCCAGGTTTCATCACGTTGATCTGCAGGCACAGTTAGTAAATCAATAATTTATTGTGTCTTTGTGATATCACATTCTGGTCGGGTAGTGGACATGGGAGCAAGCTGGGTTGTGTTTGTAATGATAAAACTTAAAAAGCCAAAAGTAGGTAACCGATTATAAAAAGTACATGAGAAAATTAAATGTCGTTAATCCGCGGAATTGGACTGCATAGATTTCTATTTTTTCATTAACTCACGAATACTTGTTAAGTGATGGTCATCATGTTCGGCAGTGAAGTAAGCCATATCGATGGGCCTCATGTGCACCTTGAGTCTGGGGTGAAGTGCTTTAATTTCGTGTATTTCATCGCTGAGTTGTTCAAGGCGTGACACAAAGACAGTTCTTTTGACAGAGAAATTATTTATGAGATCCGCTAATGAAGCATCATTGTGATCGGCATTTCGGGTAGCGGCGTTTGACATATCTGCGGGACGTAATGATTCTTTACGGAGGAGGAAATCATTGATCCGGCCTTCGTGCAAAGCTTCGAGATCTGCGAGATGGCCGATTTGTTCTTTGATACTCCATTTGTCACCTTGTTTTTGTCCTGCATCTTCTTCAGTCAGACCGGATGTAATGACGTTCAATCGAGCCGGTGTCCCACGCAATCGTTCGAGGATGTTGGGAAACAGACCAACAGGGAAGTCGAAATTAAATTTCCGTTCTGTCCATAATGTGCGTTGCATTTGCGATTGGTTTTGTTAAAAGGAAAAGAGTCTAATGGTTAAAATACGAAAATAGGGCTCGATGAGTGTAAGTGTCTCGTAAACATTTACAAACACGTACAAACGCCTACGAAGTGCATGTATATTGCTTATATACTTTTTGAACACGATAACTTTTTCATTTTAAATTTTTACCTCCACTTCCTCATTCCAACTTCAGAATTCTATATTCATGATTCCCTTCTTAATTCTATATTCACGATTCCCTTCTTTATTCCTCGCTCTATATTTAGGATTCCACTTCTTAATTCCATCTTCAGAATTCTATATTCACGATTCCCTTCTTCATTCAAAATTCCTTCTTCAACAACAACAATTCTTCTTCTTCTCCCGGCATTGTAAACACTTTTTCAAAACGAAACCCAAGTTTTTCGAGCAACTTAATCGAGGCTTCATTATGCGGAACCGTAAAAGCAAGAATAGGCGACTTCTGCAATTCCTGCTCTGCATAAGTCAGCACAGCTGCGGCACTTTCATATCCATATCCCTGGCCAGTGTACTCAGGCAGAAATGCAAATCCAAGATCCGCCGTATCGAGATAATCGCGCTTGAGCAATCCGCAAGCCCCAATAGGAATATCTCCTTCTTTTAGGCTGACTAAAGACAATCCATATCCATGATCTGTATAACTTTTAATCGGCCCATTCAGTAAATATGCTTCGGCTTGTTCAACAGTGCGCACATTCCGATCCCCAATATATTCAAGCCATCCTTTGGAATTCAGGAGTTCTACAATGAACGGTGCAGCTGAGACATCGAAGTGTCTCATTATTAATCTTTCTGTCTCGATATGATATCCCATATAATTATTCAAATCAAAATTAGCAGCTCACCATTTTATTTCGTTCGGGGAAAAAAGTGCATCAAAGAAAAAAACTAATAATAATAAACGTCTTTCCACTAATTTTAAAAATTCACTCTTCACTCTTTCCGGTATCATGAATTCGTATGGCGGATCTTCGCTGCGCTCGACACTATTCACTCTTTCCCGCATCATGACTTCATATGGCGGGATCCTTGTACTGAGCGTGTTCAGGCTGAGTAAAGAGGTCGAAGTATTCGTTGCGCTCGACAATCTTCACTCTTCACTCTTCACTACAATCATCCTGGACACCTTTACCCGGTGATTTATTTCAAGCTTCAAAAAATAAATTCCATCAGGTATATTCAGATCACCCAGATTTACTTTCTCCACATATTTTCCATAGCTCATCGATTTGGAATTGATCACTTTATGTATCACTCTGCCTGAAGCATCACATATCGTCAAACTAACTTTTGACCTTTCATGTAGTTTGAAGGAAACAAATGTATAATCCGAAGAGGGATTAGGATAATTTTCAAAATCCAAATTCGTTCCGGAAGATTCATTTTCATTTGTTGCTGTTATAATATCATTAAGGGTGGTGATATCTGTCCAGATACTCAGACTTCCATTATTCAGTCTTGTCCATATCGGTCGTATGATTCCATTCGTCGCAGTGATGTTGTTGTAGTCACCAAAAAAAACCTGATTCGTGGGTACAAAAGGAGACTCACTTATTTTTCTGTTGATAAATGTGTTCCCTCCATCCATCGATACGGCCACAAAGACATCAGTAGAGTCATCAATATAATTTCTCCGATCATAAAAAACGAAATAAAGAAATCCTGTTGTCTGATCAATGGTCATCCAGGTCAGAAATTGCTGACGATTGGAGAGATCATCATTTACGTTGACGGGACTGCTCCACGTGTTTCCTCCATCTGTTGATTTCACAAGAAACACATCCGTATTGGTTGCACCATTCCGCTGATCAGTCCAGTTGATATAGATGGTTCCGCGATTCGGACCACTACTCAGATCACAAGCTGTGATAGGTAATCCATTACATCTCTGTAACCCACTGATAGTATAATCCCAACCACCGGGAATACTATTTACAACTATTTCATGTTCAAGCCAGGTCTGGCCCTGATCTGTAGATTTATTGAATGTCAGTCCGGATGGCCCGGCCCATCCAACATAAATTTCACCATTGGGACCAACAGCCGGTACAGCACCTTCTACTGTATTGTCACTATCAAGACAATCACCGGCTATTTTATCAATTCGTTTCGGAACACTCCAGTGATCACCGCCATCAAGAGATTTTGAAAACAATATGATACTGCTGT
>JBDUAU010000120.1:0-11503 GCA_040004485.1 Saprospiraceae bacterium | reverse complement strand
CTGGATTGTATAAAGATTTCTTTTAACTGCTATCGGTTCATAGTTCAATCTGCTTTTCTTCAGGTTCAATAAGATTAAACCCTATCTGAAAACTTTCTTATTGAATTTCTGTCTTCTTTTGATCAAGAGCATGCCATCATGGAGAAATTTGATGTAGTCATTATCGGTTCAGGCCCTGCCGGTGCTACTACAGCAAGGTATGCCTCATCGCATGGTTTGAATGTATTGATGCTTGACAAACGACAAGAACTCGGTGCACCTGTGCAATGTTCCGGCGCTGTAAGCCGTCATGCTCTTGACGACAATTCTGTTCCATTCAGCGAAGAATTTATTGAAGCCCCCATCTTTGGATTCGATATCTACAACCAGGAAGGAAATAATCGCCAGATAGATTATCGCAAACTCAAACCTGAAGTATATGGAAATGAAAATGGCAAAACACCACTCGGATATGTAGTATTCAGACGGCGGTTCGATCGATACCTGATGACACTTGCGGAAAAAGCCGGCGCAAAAGTGGTACTTAAAGCTGAAGCTAAAGGATTTGACAGATCAAATGACGACGTAATTGTTCACTTCAAGCATTTCAATGAAGATATAAGTGTGTCGGCAAAGGTCATCGTAGGGGCAGATGGCTTGCAATCTCTGGCTGGAAAATGGGCAGGATTAAAAACACATTTGAATTATAATGAATTAGCAAGTTGTCTTCAGTTTGTAGTCGATGGTGTCAGTGTCGATGGCTTACTGGAAATAATCACAGGGCATGAATGGGCACCCGGAGGATATGCATGGGTTTTTCCAAAAGGCCATGGCTACGCAGAAATCGGACTCGGTGTGATCGCTTCGATGACAAAGCATAATGCAAAATGGCATCTGGATCATTTTATGAAAAACTCCTTTTTCAAAGACCGATTCCGTGATGCAAAGATCCTGGAAGTCCAGGGAGGTGGTGTTCCTCTTTCACATCCGCTTAAAACACAATTTGCAGACAATATGATCCTTGTAGGTGATGCTGCCAGGCATGTCAATCCTATCACCGGTGGCGGCATACATACCGCCTTGAGCGCCGGAAAAATTGCAGGCGAATTCCTCGCCGAATTCATCCAGGCAGGTAAAAAGGCTACAGCAGAAAACCTAAGTGCTCACCAGGATAAATGGATGAATGTCATGGGAAAGAAAATGTGGGAACTCTACGAAATCAAGTCCCGCATATTTAAAACCGATAATATTGAAGACAGGAATTCAGCCCTTTTCAACACCATGTCTGATTATTTCAGCCCGAATTCACCATTTAAAAAAATATGAAAATGGGAAAAGGAGATGCTGTACTTTTTTCGATTTCATGGAATGCATGTATTCAATGTGGTGTTTGCGTGGCGATTTGTCCGCAGGAATTACCTTTTGTTAGTGATTTTGATACGATAGCGGTACATACACCTTGTGATATTGCATGTATGATATGTGAGACGATTTGCCCGGTTTCGGCGATTATGAGTGTAAGAATGTGAGAAAGAGAAAGTGATTTTGGAGAATAATCTGATAAACCCGTAAATTGATCATGACCAATCCTGATAATCTGCGTTCTTATTTTTATTTTAATGAAATAGTTGATTCAGGAATGCAAAACAAAATCAGAAACTTTCTTTTATTCTCCAGGCTGCATACTGTCATAGGTACGCTGATCAGCATCTTTTCATTGTATTTGATTGCTCTTTCAGGCAATCCTGATGTTCTGGGAAATTTTCACTATTTACTTCTCACATGGATAGCTTGTCTTGGAGCCAATATCTACATTGTCGGATTGAATCAATTGACAGATATTGAAATCGACAAGTTGAACAAGCCCTATTTACCTTTGGCATCCGGGGCATATACAAAAAGTTTAGCCAGGCGAATCATTGGAATCGCTTTTGTGATTGCAGTTGGGGTTGGGATTTATTGCGGTGGGTTTTTGTTAGCCACCATCTTACTTAGTTTATTTCTGGGAACCATTTATTCACTTCCCCCATTCCGGTTAAAACGATTTTATTTCTGGGCAGCATTTTGCATTATTGCCGTTCGCGGGTTGATCGTCAATTTCGGATTATTCCTGCATTTTAATACAGTGATGAATCAAAGCGTTGAAATTCCACAGGCCATCTGGATGCTGGCAAGTACGATTTTTGTTTATAGCCTTGTCATTGCGTGGTTCAAAGATATCCCGGATATCGAAGGCGATCAGAATCATAAAATCAGCACTCTGTCGATAAAACTGGGCGCACGGAAAGTATTTCTCATCGGCAACCTTTTCCTGCTTGTACTTTATAGCACCATTATTTCCATCGGCATTCGGGGACATTTAGTGCTTCTTGTCATTTCGCACAGCATATTCATCTTATTGCTTCTCGTCATCGCGTCCAGGGTCAAACCAACTGAAAGACGATCGATCAGCAGATACTACCAGTTTGTATGGGTGTTGTTTTTCCTGGAATACATCATCTTTGCTCTGGAAAGTTTGAATTAATAATTATAAATAATGAAGGGAATCCTGAATATAGAATATGGAAGTCAGAATTATGAAGTTGAAGTCAGAATGTATGAATAACAAAGACTTTACCTGAGTTACAAATTTTGAATTTTGAATACGGAAGTGAATCCTGAATATAGATTTTTGAACTAAGAAATTTGAAGTTGAAGCCAGGATTTCTGAATAACAAAGATGTTAATTTATCATTCCTAATTTCACTTCTCACTTCCAAATTTCATATTCTATATTCATGATTCCCTTTCATTTGTCACTCGTAATTTTACTTTTCAATTCTAAATTCTACATTCGCTATTCAAGATTCCCCATGCATGTTCCCTATTCAGAATTTCCTTCATCATTCACTATCTCTGATCAAAAAGAGACTGGAATTGAAGAATCCTCTTAAATTGGCTTTCTAAACTAATCATCTATGAAAAATATCTTCTTCATCCTCATTTCGGGCCTTTTCCTCCTGGCATCTGGTTGTAATAAAGGACAATCACAAACTTCAGCCACACAACTGGCACCTACTGATTTTTCGGAGAAAATTAAACAGGCGCCTGAGGCTCCGATTATTGATGTACGGACTCCCGAAGAATACACCGAAGGCCATATCGCAAATGCTAAAAATATCAATTGGAATGGTACTGATTTTGAGGCACAAATCAACCAGCTTGATAAATCGAAACCTGTCTACGTCTATTGCCAAAAAGGAGTCAGAAGTGCTGAAGCATCTACCAAAATGCGTTCGATCGGATTCAAAGATGTATACGAACTAAAAGGAGGCCTTTCAAATTGGGAAAAAGCAAAACTGCCGCTAACCACCAATACTACTCCCCATTAATAAATAACGAATAACGAATAACGAATAACGAATAACGAATATAAAAAGGAATCTTGAATATAGAATTTTGAAGAAAGAATCATAACGTTGAAGAAAGAATCATAAACAACAAAGGTTTTAATTTGTCCTTTACATTCCAAATTCTTCTTCTCAATTCCAAATTCAAAATTCTATATTCACGATTTCCTTTTCTATTCCTTGCTCATAATTTTTATTCCCTGAGTACGGAGAACGTTCCTGTGAATGGATATTCAATATTTCCATTGTTCGGGCCTGTACTTACAGTACCACTTACATTACCCAATATATAATCTCCAGGTCCTCCATAATAGGTGACTTCTACTGTCAATGTAGAATTGCCGCGATATACATAAGTATTCGTGCCAGGCAATTCAAATGCAACTTCAAAAGCCTGGGTAGTGTATGTACCGGGAGCTGAGCCATCAAAACCAGCATAGAAGTATTTGTAGCCCACTTGTGTACTGTCTGATGCACTGATATTATTGTGTGTCGTCTGAATATTGACTGATGGCAATAAGAACACAACATGGTCAGCATATCCGGTGACTTCAATATCAATGAATTCATTGATGGCTTCACAAACCGTGATGGCTCCGGTATTAATGACAGGTGCAAAAGCAAATGTCAGGGGTAGGCTTTGTTTGATGGCTGTTACATCCACTGCTTTAATGGTAGCCTCACTCTCACTGCAATTGATCAATGTCAAATCAAATGCACCCGTTACTAAATCCGTGACTGTATAATAATTGACATCATGTAGCCTGATTTTAACATAGCCATTCGTCACGGGATCTCCATCACAATTGACCGCCGTACCGCTGATCGAGGTAAGTTGGAGGGAAGTCGACGGGATCGTATATGGACCAGTCATGGTCGAATCTGAAAACGGACCGATTTGCTGAGATAAAATCGTCTCACCACATGGTGTTTGCACTTCCATCAGCAACAATTCATTCGCAGCTACAAGGCCACAAACGACTCCTGCTTCATTTGTATATGCGCATTTTGTTGTAGCGAGACTAAGTATTGATATACATACCTGAACCTGGCTCGCAGGGCTACCATCGGCATACACAAAAGTGCCACCCCACTTGACAGCAGGAAACCATGCGTCATAATTCCAATAACTAAAGTGTCCGACTTGTGCAATGTATGTGTTGCTATCCAATGTAGCCTGACCTTGTTCCTTCCAGAAACCGGTCGCCTCATCAAAATACCACATCGGTATTGTTGAAGGTGCGTTACTTATCATTGTAGCAGGAACATGCATACGGATTTCAACTTTGGATCCGTTTTTCACCTGCAACAAATCACCAGTTGAAGATCTCATCTCTACAGCGACCATACCCATACTGGCGAGACTGCCGCGATCACCGTTTTCTTTGTCGCCTATGAGATCACCCGGCATCTTATAAGATAAGTCCGGATCGCCGGCATTCAATGGTTGAGCAGAAATGGATACAGTTCCATTGTATTCATTTCCATTCAGATCCGCTATTGCATTTGACGGAAACTGTACAGTAGTTCCATCCGTAAGATTTACAATTCCTCCATCAGCAGATTGTATTGAACCAATCGCATTGAATGAAAGTAAAATAATCTTCACAAATTCCGTACGATTAGGCATAGGATAAAATCGTCTTGATCCATGAAAATATCCTGACAATTTAGCTGTCACATACGTTGAATTTTCCATCGTTACATCTTTGAGGTATACAACCCCATCTTCATCAGTATATTCAACCTTGCTGCCAAGATTGATTTCCACGCCTTCCATCGGAAGTCCGTTTACATCCCTTACTTCTACAAATGCTGATGCATTAAATTTAGCAGCTTGCGGATCAGGATGGAATGTCTCTGTATCCTTGCATCTCACAATAGCAAGGGCCATCATCATAAAAATTAAAATTCTTGTTGCCATTTCTTTACTTTTTCTTGTTTGTAGAGTAGAGATGCCAAAAAGGAGCAAAACGCTGTCTGCGTTGCTTTTTTTACCCAAAAATCCTTCAAAGGGACCCCATAAGGAACTATTTATCACTTCGTAACTCTTTTGCAACAATATTTAGTAAACAAAAAATTAGATTTTCAATACTTCTCTTTGCTCTATGCTCTATGCTCTATGCTAATTACCTTCGCCTTCATCTTAGCCTTAGCCTCTCGAATCAATGTCTGCATTCTCCGATAAAATAAATTCCGACAAACCCACACTCGTTGATTTTCATGCTGTCTGGTGTGGTCCATGCAAAATGCAGGAACCAATCCTGAAATCAGCACATACAAAGTTCGCAGACAGGGTTTCATTTCTGAAAGTTGATATTGATAAAAATCCAAACGCAGCAGCTTCATACCAAATCAAAGGTGTCCCCACGTTGATCCTTTTCAAGAATGGAGAAATAAAATGGCGTCATTCAGGCGTGGTGAGTGAACAGGTTCTTAAACAAGAGTTAACCAGGTATATTTAATATGTCTACATTTAAATTTGTTGTCCTTCTTTTACTATTGTCGAATGCAACATTGCTTCTGTCTCAGAATTTCTCTGACAATGTCAAACCATTCATAGCAGTAAAGGAGCCGGTTTTTGCCATCACCAATGTTTCACTTGTGGATGGCACGGGTGCTGCGCCAAAAGATAGTATAACCGTCATTGTTAATCATGGAATGATCTCCTTTGTCGGTCCATCCGCTAAGATTTCAATCTCAAAAGAGACCTATATAATTGATGGTACCGGCCAGACATTGATTCCCGGATTCGTGATGTTACACGAACATATGTTTTATACCAAACCATTTGAAGAAGAATTTAACATCGTCAATATGACAAATACATTTCCACGAATGTATCTGGCAGGAGGCGTAACGACAGCGCGCACCGGAGGAAGTGTATCACCATTTACAGATTTAAATATTAAAAAACTTATCAAAGAAGGAAAAATGATAGGCCCTAAGATGGATATCACCGGACCTTATATTGAAAGAGAAAATAATTTCGGAATACCCCAACTCCCTATCCTGCCTGCAGGCCAGGCACCCGGACCTATGGTTGACTATTGGGCTAACCTGGGTTGTACTTCTTTCAAAGCTTATATGAATTTATCGCGTGATGATCTGAAAGAAGTATTAGAGCACGCGCATGCAAGAGGGATGAAAGTCACAGGGCATTTGTGTTCCATAAGTTACCGGGAAGCTGCGGAATTAGGCATTGATGACCTTGAACATGGTTTTATGGTTTGCTGTGATTTTAATAAAAACAGATCTGAAGATCAATGTGATTACAGGCAGGCGTGGTCAAGCCTCATGGCATTGGATAAAGATGCTCCGGTAATGGATAGCCTTATGAAATTCCTGATCAAAAAAGATGTGGCCGTAACGACTACTCTTCCGGTTTTCGCACCTCTTAAAAATTTTGAATTAATTCTCGGCGGCGGTGATCAGGCGCTTAATTCCGATATTTTAGCGGAAGTCAAAAAATATTCGGCCCAGGATGCAAAAGGAGATTCCATTGACAATGTTATGTTTTCCAAAGAATTGTATTGGATGAAAAAGTTTTATCACATGGGTGGAACATTATTAGTAGGAACCGACCCCACAGGATCAGGGAGAACGATAGCGGGATACGCGAATATGTGGACACTGGAAACGCTGGTCAAATCCGGTTTTACGACTTCAGAAGCCGTGATGCTATGCAGCCTTAATGGAGCTAAATACCTTAGAAAACAATTTGAAACCGGCAGTATTGAAAAAGGCAAAGCGGCTGATTTAATTTTGATGGATGGAAATCTGGCTTTAGATCCCGGAAGTATCCGGCACATCCGATATGTGTTCAAGGATGGAATCGGCTATGATTCGAAAGCGATTTTTGAATCTGTGAAAGGAAAAGTAGGACTATATTAAAAATAAAATATCTTGTCAAAATTAATGACAATAATCATGACCATTACATGCTACTTTCTTCAGTGAATAAACTAATAACAATCAAGTCTTTATCATGAAAGAAAATCTTATTTATCTCCTTTGCATTGGCATTTTTATCATGGCCTGTAATAGCAAATCCACAGATCCATCAAAAATTGTCAACAAAGAAACCCCTGTTGAAGAAGTCAGGGCTGACAATCCGGCCAGCCAGGGAAAAGAGCCATCCTGTTACAGATATTTTGGCAATAATGACACTGTCTATCTTCAACTCAGTGAAGTCTATGGCATGATGACAGGAATGTTACTGATCAAGAATTATCAAAAAGATCAAAACCTGGGCACCCTGCAGGGCAAAATGATGGGTGATATTCTTGTGGCTGAGTATTCATTCAAGTCTGAAGGCAAAATGTCTGTACGTCAGATAGCATTCAGAAAAAAAGGTGAAGATTATGTCGAAGGTTTTGGAGATGTGCAGGACGTCAATGGAAAGTCAGTATTTAAAGATACGAAGACATTGAAATTTGATGAGTCAAGAGTCTTCAGCAAAGTACCATGTAAAAATTAATACCCATGCCAAAGAACAATATAAACATGTCAATTCAAAATTTACTTTCCGTCCTGTTGATATTTTCCATTATGAGCTGCGGGAAAAAATCATCAGTACTTTCCGTAAAAGAAAACGAAGCCATCATTGACACGATCAAACAAACACTGACCACCTATTATCAGGAAATTAAAAAAGATGGTCTGACTGCCGAATTTAAATACCTTGACCATTCACCCGAATTTTATTGGGCACCACCGGGCTTTAATGCCCCGATCGGATATGATCAGGTAGAAAAAGGCGTGATGCAAAATGCAGCATTATTTAAGTCCGTAGATAATTCCTGGCTTAGCCTCCGGGTAGATCCACTGACTCCCGAACTGGCTTCATACACTGGCACAATCCATTCCATTGCTACTGACACGACAGGGCAGGTAGGTGACTATAAACTTATCGAGACCGGCCTCATGATAAAACGGAAAGATGGATGGAAATTATATCGGGGCCAGACATCTGTTCTACCCTAAAAATATCCTGGTCCTTTCGATCAGAGAATAGATGTTCATCAAAAGCGGGGATACCAGTCCCTGAAAGATCATCGGTTTAAATTACAAATTCCTAATGTACAAATGTGATCGAAAAAAGTGCACTTTAGAGATTCAACAATAAAAATCCGATCATGGCGGCAAAAAAAATAAGGCCATAGCCAATAAAAATATATTTCCGGAGTTCAGCACTTCCTGTCCATAGAGCGATCACGATTTTAACAATCGTATTACTGATTGTAGCCAGGAGGATTGCATTCTGTGCCGTCAATATTGATATGGACACATTAGCAAGTTTTAATACAGAGATGGTGATCGCATCCACTTCCGATAATCCTGCAATGCCACTGGTGATATAAATTCCTTTTTCTCCAAAATATTGATTTGCGTAAGCGACAATAAATAATACGGCTACAAATACCAATCCAAAAAACAATGCAGTCCCTAAGTTCAGCGGTTTACCAAGAGGTATTTCAGCTTCAACTTTGGGTTTCCTTTTATCCATAAAATAATAGTACACTGTAACACCCATCGTCACGAGAAAAACAATTCCAAAAGGAATAATTAATCCGGGAGCCAGTGTGCTGTTAAATATAAAAACCCATATCATCACTCGGATCACCATGATCGTGCACGCTGCAAAAATAGCCGTCGCACAACTGGAAGATAATGAAGGAAGCTCTTTGCTTTTTTTTGAAAATACCCAGGTGACCATGGTGCTGGATACAATCCCTCCAATAATACCTGTGAGAAATATTCCCCTGCCTGCTCCAAAAATGCGCATCATGACATATCCAAGAAATCCCAAACCCGAGATCAGCAAGATGACCAGGCCTATCTCGTGAGGATTGAACACATTAAAAGGGCCATACGTAGTATCAGGCAGAAAAGGAAATATCAACAAAGCAATCACAACGAAGCGAATGAAGGCAAACAATTCTTCATTGGTTATTTTTCCAATTAAAAATTGTAGTCTGGGTTTTGAGGATAACAACACGACCAGGATGACCATGATCATCAGGCTTAATTCGATATACCCCACAAAGGTCAATCCTCCCAAAAGGACGGCCAGGATAGCTGTTACCTCAGATGTCCCTCCTATCTCCCCTTTTGTGGCTGTAACCCAATATGAAATTCCAATTAAAATAATAGCTCCAAAAAGTACTGTGCTGAAAACCAGGGGAGAAATTAAAAAACTCAAACCCGCACCGACAAAACCTACAAGCGTTAAAATGATAAATGTGCGAAAGCCTGCAAAAATATTTTCTTTACGGATGATCGCCTCATGTTCCCTTTCAAGCCCAATCAACAATCCTATACCTGTCGCAACAATGAGCCTGATGACAAATTCCATTTCGGTCAAATGAAACTGAGGCGTATCAATGATATATGATTCCATCTTTCTTACGTATTCATTTCTTTTGTTGCTTCAACTCCTATCGATTAACTGAAAGTAAAAAGCTGTACCACTGTTAAGGTAAGTAAACAATACTAAATAGTATCAGAGAATAAAAAACTTAATGGATTTAGAATTCCATTTCAAAGGAAAAAATAATTACCCCAACCATTTATCAATCGGAATGTTACGCATGGTATCCATATTGATATAGCCAATCGAAATAATATGTTGCCACGATAATTAGCTTCAATAGTTGGTAAAGACATCAATAAAAAGGAATTATATTACTATTTGAATGTCAACTATGTCTACATCTTCACATAAAGGTCTCAGCGGATCAGACGTAATGGCAAGTCGACAGCGGTATGGGTCCAACATTGTACATCATGTCAAACCCCATGTACTACTTCATACACTAAAAGAAATAGTGTTGCAGCCCATGATCCTGTTGCTCATTTGTGCTGCCTCTGTATATTTTATTTTAGGGCAACCCAGCCAGGCCTTCATCATGCTGTTTGCCATTGCCATCGTCACCGGCATTTCCATATACCAGGAAAATAAGAGCCGCAGCGCCATCAATGCTTTGCGAAAATTATCATCACCACAAGCCAAAGTGATACGTGATGGCCAAAAGATCACGATACCGACAGGTGAAATTGTCATCGGTGACCTGATCGTTGTTGAAGATGGAAATGTAGTACCCTCAGACGCTGAAATCATCGAAGCTCATGACTTCACAGTCAATGAAAGTATTCTGACGGGTGAGTCCATGCCCGTTTTTAAAAACCTGACACCACCTGAAAATATTATTTTCCAGGGCACTATGGTTATGACCGGTTCAGGTATTGCCAGGGTTACAGCCATTGGTTCGCAGACATCCTTTGGTAAAATCGGTCAATCTCTTGAGGAGATAGCAATAACGAAGACACCCCTGCAGATCCAGATTGAAAATTTTGTGACCAAAATGGCATGGATGGGTGCAGGCGCATTTTTACTTGTCTGGGGAATCAATTATTATCTGTCAAAAAACTTACTGCATGGCCTATTACATGGACTGACGATGGCCATGTCAGTTATTCCGGAAGAAATACCCGTAGCCTTCAGCACATTCATGGCCCTTGGTGCTTACCAACTTTACAAACGAAAAGTAATCACCCGTAGCACTCATACTGTTGAAGCATTAGGTGCAGCGTCTGTGATTTGTACTGATAAAACAGGCACGCTCACTGAAAACAGCATGAAGCTGACCGCCATATATGATTTTACGCATGATACATTGTATGATTACACTTCAGCATCATCGCCATTCAATATTGTTCTGGAATATGCAATGTGGGCTTCAGAAATAATTCCGTTTGATGCCATGGAGAAAGCGATTCATGAGTTGTATACGTCTTCGGTATCAACTGACAAACGCCCTGATTATGCACTTGTGCATGAATATCCGTTAAGTGGTAATCCACCGATCATGACACATGTCTTCAGCAATCACAAAACGAATCCTATTATTGCTGTCAAGGGAAGTATAGAAGGTGTATTAAAACAATGCAAGTTATCCGCAGGACAAATCCGGGGAATACTTGAAAAAACCAACACACTGGCTACCAAAGGATACCGCGTCTTAGGTGTAGCAAAATCAAATTCGGATGTCTTCGATCTGCCTCATTCCCAACACAGTTTTGTTTTTGAGTTTCTGGGCCTGATTGCTTTCAACGACCCTCCAAAGAAAAAC
>JBDUAU010000319.1:0-3409 GCA_040004485.1 Saprospiraceae bacterium | reverse complement strand
GGATTCGCTCAAATATTTCCATAGTTCTTTATGTATTTATTAAATACGCGTTCTAATCTGCGTTGTATTTGATAACTAGGTGCGTAATCAGCGATCTTCCTGATGAAGCCCTGTTTCTGCATCCAACCGTTGTTATAAATCTTACTTAGATATTTACTTCCGTGATCTGCAAATAAAAGCACTACAACATCACTGGGCTTAAATTCCCTCCGCATTCGCATAAATGCTTCCACCACCGCTCCACTACTATAACCTGCGAAAATCGCTTCACTTTTGGTCAGCTGCCTGGCCCTGAATGCGCTGCTGCGATCATCAACTTTGATAAACTTGTCGATGATATCAAATTCAACATTAGAAGGGATAATATTTTTCCCCACACCTTCAAGTTGATAAGAATGAATTTCACTCTTGTCTAATTCGCCAGTCTGATGATATTTTGTCAATACAGATCCTTCTGCATCGACAGCGATGACTTTGATATTTGGGTTTTGCTCTTTGAGATATCGACCGGAACCTGATATTGTTCCTCCTGTACCACATGTTGCCATGAAATGTGTGATCAATCCACCCGTTTGTTGCCACAACTCGGGACCTGTGCTTCGATAATGAGCATCAAGGTTTGCTTCATTGTAGTATTGATTGACATAAAATGAATTAGGAATTTCTTCTGCAAGCCTCTCCGCCTGGCTGTAGTATGATTGGGGATCATCTGAAGGCACATGATTTGGACAAACGATGACTTCCGCACCAAGTGCACGCAGTGTAGTGATTTTTTCTTCAGCACTTTTATCTGTTGTCGTCAGGATACACTTGTACCCTTTGACTATACAAGCCATTGCTACTGAATATCCTGTATTTCCTGAAGTAGATTCAATGATGGTTCCACCGGGTTTGATCAGACCGGCTTTTTCTGCAGCTTCAATGACTGCATGGCCTATCCGGTCCTTTGCACTCAACCCCGGATTGAATGATTCAAGTTTTGCAAGGACCAGGCATCCTGATAATTGCGATAAGCCATGGAGCTTGACCATAGGCGTATTGCCAACAGTTTCCATGATGTTATCGACCCACTGTGGCTTGAGGTTGGTTGAATGTTGAGTCATACCTGATCGCTGCCTGTTTCCACTGCCTAGACTTTGGCGATGTAATGCAAAGATATAAAGTCCTTTGGGTTAACGAAATTGATAGGATTTATCTTAAGGGAGTATAGAGTTAATAACTTCATAATTAACCTTTTACAAAAAAAAAGCCGGTATCTCTACCGGCTTCAATATCTCAATCAACTTTCGAATTAACTCTTAGTTTTCTCAGGTTTTGCCGATGCTGCTTTTCCGGCACAACATGATTTACCTGATGCTGCTCCCTGAGCACAGCATGATTTTCCACTTCCTGTCGATTTCATTGAGCAATTATGGTTTTCTCCCATCATCGAAGGTGCCACATTTACAAACGAATTTGTAACAGGATCAAAATTTAAACTCACAAACGTAGCTGAACCATCAGCAGTTGCAGTTTCTTTTCTTACATAGGATACAGCTCCGGTGATAGGATCTGTTCTTTTTTCGATGGTCTGATCCATGGCAGCTACTTTTTCGGCAGCAGCAGCATTTTCAGCACTGACAGCAGATGGAGCTTTCATCTCACATGATGCTGAAGATTTTCCTCCTGGCTTGCAACATGCTGCTTTTTGAGCATTTGCACTAAATACCATCAGGGAGAAAAGGAAAAATGAGAAAATAAATTTTTTCATCGGACTTATATTTTTTTACGTGATTTAATCAGTAACCCAAAGATAACGCCATAACACTTAAAATCATTTAAAATCCTCAACTTTGAGTCTGAGTTAACAGTTTTTTAACCACAACTATCCTGTATTGTCACACAAACCTCAGTTTTATACCGCTTTGGCGCTGTTTTTCATAGGTATGGCATGCCATTATGTAGAAAAATTTCCTTTCGATTACAAAGGAGACCAGCTTCATTTTGGCCAGGGAGGAGGATTTTCCGGTATTGTCACCTATTATGTCCTTCTTAAAGACGGCCGGCTTTTCCAAAGAGGGTTCAGGGATAGTTCATTTACCTATCAAACCAGGTGGCCGGATAAATTCGTAAACCAGATGTTTGATAATTACGTATCACTGGGTCTTGATAAAATTGATCATTATCAGCCCGGAGACTTATACTATTTTATTGAATACCATAAAGCTGGTAAAAGTGTACATCGAATCGGTTGGGGACGTCCCGGATTTACACCTGATGACAACACAGTTCTATTCTATAATTTACTTTATCGCTCTACAAAATCAAAATCATGAAAAAATATATCCTTCTCAGTTTTCTGCTTGTTTACTTTACGTGGAGCAATGCCCAGACTTCATTCAAGCATATAGTCAATCATCCTCACGCGGATCCTAAGCCATTTCAGGTTGCTCAGGGGCTACCTTCTTTTCAGGCTACATCCCGCAAATCAGGTGGATTGGCAAAATCTTCATTATGTGCAATCAATGCTACGAACAAGGCAATTGAATCACAAAAAATAACGACATCAGGATCCATGTGGATCAATCTGCATGACAATCAACTCTGGTCTTCACGCGCTTCATTAAGCAGCGTGATGGGCGAACTTATTCCAAATTCAATTTTTGAAAAGAACCTGACTATGGAATGGTCTGAAGTTTCTCAGGAAACAGACGCTGGTAACATTTCACACATCCGTGTTCAGCAAAAGCTCGCCGGCAAACCTATTCATGGACAGGATATGATTTTGCATATTCAAAACGGCCAGTTGAGGGATTTAAATGGATTTGCATGGACAGGACAAACTCCGCAAAACCTGCTTGACCCGGTTCCTGTAGAAATGGCAATGAATGTTTCAAAAAAATATTTGCAGGAAAAAGGTATTCAATTTCAACCCCTTCCCAAACTTGCTGGACTCAGTAATCCGGTAGACGAAGCAAATCTGGTTTGGTTCCCTAAAAACGGAAAACTTATACTGACCTATGAAATCAATATGCATCCAAACATGCTCGATCATTGGACGTTGTTTGTTGATGCTTCTTCTTTGGAAATTGTGAACGCTTATTCACAGCTCTGTTCAATTTTTCCAAAACAACTTTATAATTTTCCGGATAAATCACTCACGCATTCTTCTTTCTCTCTCACTTCTCTCACTTCTCTCACTTCTCTCACTTCTCTCACAGTTTTAGGAGATGGCCCGACTACAATTTCAGATCAGGATCTGTCAGGTCAAAACAGGACAGTAAATGCATACCTCGTCGGATCAAATTTTTTTATGATTGATGCCAGCAGACCAAGCATGTTCAATGCAACACAATCGGTCATGCCAAATGAACCTTCAGGTGTGATCTGGACGATCGATGGTCAAAATGGATCGCCACAAAAAGCCAAT
>JBDUAU010000456.1:0-11506 GCA_040004485.1 Saprospiraceae bacterium | reverse complement strand
GAAATGGAGTGTATTACATCAGTGCTATTTCGAATGGCACGGTACTGACGCAACTATTAATGATCACCAGGTAAAAGGTAATCAGTATTCAGTTTCAAATCAAAACTGATCACCAAAAATGGCAAGAGTCACCTCTTGCATTATTAAATCGATAACATAAATTTTTTAATCTATTTAAATCTATTAACCATGTATCGTTTCATCTTATTATTTGTATCCGTTTTATGCGTCACGCATCTGTCAGGTCAAACACCTGTACATAGCTGGGAGCTCAACAATTCATATGCCGATGTTTTTGGAGGTAATGCCATGGTTCCGAATGGTGGTACACTTACTTCAACTAGTTATTTATTTGAAAAGGGCGAGGGCCCCCATGTCAGCAATTCGATTGACCCCAATACCTATTCCATTGTGATGAGGTTCACTCAGCATTATGTTGGCAGCTGGGCGAAAATTCTTGATTTCAAAAACAGGACCGTTGATGGTGGAGTTTATATCACTGGGGGAGGCTTTTATTTTTCTAATTCAGATTATAGCATTTCAGGATTCTGGCCTATGGAATTTATGCAGGATGTTCCTTTAATAGTTTGTATAACAAGGAACGGCACTACAAAGGAGGTACGTGGGTATGTTGATGGTACTCTGGGCTGGTCATTTGAGGATATTAATGATGAAGCAACATTCACGGGTCCGGGCAACATCATCCAGGTCCTCATTGATAATGACCCTGGCCTGGGTGAGGAAAATACCAATGGCAGCCTCGATTATTTCAAAATTTATAATTATGTCGTGACTGATCTTGCAATCATCAACCCTTCCTGCGGAAATTCAGATTCAGACTGTGATGGTATCAGCAATAGTTGTGACGTATGCCCAGGAGGTGATGATCATGGACCATGCAATGCTACCACCTTGCCACCCTTGAGCATCTTTCCGGCTAACTGGTTATGCAGCAATAATAATAACAGTGAAAAAATATTGATTTGTCATCAGGGTACTACCATGTGTGTAAGTGAAAATTCCGCGAATACGCACCTGGCCCATGGCGATTTCCTGGGTCCTTGCAGCTCCTGTTCTCAGAATTATACCGGTGAAATGATCAATGATGAACCATTTGAAGGCGCTGTGACTGAAGGAGTCATGAAGTTATTTCCTAACCCGACCAGTGATGAATTTATACTCCGGATCGAGCCATCTGAGGAATTCAAAGTTGCTGTGCGCATTACCGACATACTCGGTAAGACCTGGGAAACTGTAATCACCGTCGATCCTGAAATTTATCTTGGCCAGCATCTTCCTCCAGGAATTTACTATGCAGAACTGATTCGAGGGGAGGAACGTAAGGTCATCCGGCTGATGAAAACAAATTAAGTCTTATCTTTTTTTGTCTTACAAATTAACCGGGAATATGCAAGCTGCATGTTTCCGGTTTTTTTTAATAATTGGGGGTCATTGCGCCGCATGCTACCTTATAACCTACGGTTAATAAGGTAATCATATTCGAAATCATAAGAACATGAAAAGATTATTTTTTATCCTCATCATCGAAGAACCGACAAGCTATATATATACTTTAATGTGGATGAACCTTATTCTGCAGCTCAGGCAGGACATTCCGATGATCGTTACAGCTCGGGCTATACCTTGATTTCGCGTCCTGTGCATCGGGCGAAATCCACATCTCGTTAACGGAAGTGCATCAGGAAGGAATTTTATCGATTCTTTCTCTCACGGGACAACAAATGCAGACATTTTCTTTGCATTCACAACAGTCAATTACCATAGATCTGTCAACCTATGCCGCAGGAATTTACCTGGTAGATATTCGAAGCGCAAATGGACACTACCAGAAAAAGATTGTGAAGCTGTAATTGCCAGACTTATAAGAAACACTATAAGCTATAAACACATAAGCCTATAAACGTGTCAGTTTATTGGCTTATGTGTTTATCAAGTTTATCTTATTAAAATATTACCGCTTACCGCTTACCGAACAATTAATTGAGCAATTTCTCTGCCGAATCAAAAATTCCATTGATGCCATAAAGTGGAATATTCGTTATCCAGTCCTGCTCTCTGTAACCAGACATCGATGTACGGAAGGCTTTAACCGGATGATATTTTTCAAAGAAAAATTTTAGGCTTTTGGACTTGAGATTTTCTTCGGCTTTTACTTCAAGTGGCCAGATATGCGAATGGTATTCGAATACGAAATCAATTTCAGATTTTTGATTGGATGGAGCGAAATAATAGCATTCAGATTGCCGCTGCGATTTCAGTTGTTGCAGTACATATTGTTCAGTCATCGATCCTTTGTATTCCTTTAGGATCTGGTGCCCCTCTACTAGTATACGGGCATCCAGATCAACCATGGCACCCAGTAATCCCATATCAATGACAAACAATTTGAAAGCAGCATGGTCTTCGTAAGCTTTTAACGGCAGTTGAACGGAAGTCAGATTATTAACGCGATAGACCAGTCCTGCATCGATCAGCCAATACAACGCCAGTTCATATTCTTTCGCCCTGGCTCCGGGCTTCATGGCATTGTAGAGAAATTTTTTGTTTTCTTTTGAAAGTTGACCCGGTATTGAATTCCATACCATTCGCAAACGGGGGATAATGGAAGAAGGAGCATGTTTCGAGAAATCCAATTCATACGTACGAAGTATGTTTTTTTGGATGGCCCTGGTTTTGCTGAAATCACGGTCTGTAATAAAAGAGGCGACTACTTCAGGCATTCCACCTACGTAATAGTATTCCCGAAGTAGGGATTTAAGGTTTTGATCAAATGAGACGAGCAAGGGCCAGTCCTGTTTCAACAGCGCTTCACATAGGGGGCCTTGCTCTGCGGCTTCAAGATATTCCGGAAAGTTGAGCGGATAGAGATCAAGGAATTCCACCTTCCCCACAGGAAAAGAAGATTGTTTTCCAAGTGCGATTCCTAAAAGCGATCCGGCACAAGCAATATGAAGTTGCGGGAGCTGTTCATAAAAATATTTTAGTGACAGCAGGGCTTTTGGGGCCTCCTGTATTTCATCGAAAATAAGTAAGGATACTCCGGGCTCTGGCTTTACACCCGTGACAATCTCTATGGCGGTGAGGATTCTTGATAATTCAAATCCCCCTTCGAATATGTTTTTTAATGTCTCATCTGACTCGAAATTGACATAAGCATAAGATTCATAATGATGCTTTGCAAACTCAGTAAGGAGCCAGGTCTTTCCTACCTGTCTTGCACCATTGATAATCAGTGGTTTACGATCAGGTTTTACTTTCCATTCGAGGAGTGTGGCCAGTTCCTTGCGTTTCATAAACGCCAATATACATTTTTAAGGACAAATTAATGCTAAAAATTACATTTTTAAGGATGAATAAATGATTAAAACCACAATATTAAGGCCCATTTTTGGCCTGACCAGACCGCATAATGAGGCTAGTAAACTTCTGGATGGGTATATCTTTACAAAGGAGAACCACAACTCATGGATCACACAATATTCCCTTTTATCGCCGTAGCCACCGCTTCGCCTTTTGAATGAACCTGGAGCTTATCGTAGATCGTCTTTATGTGTGATCTGACTGTATCAATGCTGATCCTACATTCATCGCCGATCAGTTTATAGCTCATCCCTTTGATTAAACAGGAAAGGATTTCTATTTCTCTGTCAGAGAGATTGAAATGATTTGTTTTTGAAGCTGTGATTAATGGCAATTGACGGGCTCATCGGATTTCCGCCTTCAAGCGTTTCTTTGATGAATTCGAGTATTCGGGCACTGATTACTAATTAATGCTTATGTTACCACTTACCGTTTACTGCTTACTACTTACTTACTTCCCACGCCGTAGCGTAAATTACTTTACTCACACAATATTCCCTTTTATTGCCTTCGCCACTGCTGCTCCTTTGGAATGTACATGGAGTTTTTCATATATATTTCGAATATGGCCCCGGACGGTATCAATGCTGATGAAACAACTATCGGCTATCAATTGATAACTCATACCTTTTACGAGACACGATAGTATTTCTTTTTCCCTGTCAGAGAGATTAAACGTGTTTACTCTCGGATGATCCGGCTTATTGATCATCATTTTCAAAACTTTAATTGCGATCGAAGGACTCATGGGCGCACCTCCTTCATATATTTCTTTGATGGCATCGAGGATGCCGGAAGGCGAAGTGTTTTTCAAAATATAACCTGAAGCGCCTGCCAAAATGGATTGAAATATTTTTTCATTCTCTTCGAAGATCGTTTGCATCATGATTTTTAAGCTGGGATATTCCTCCTTAAGAATGCGCACCGCTTCAATCCCATTGATTCCGGGCAGTTCAATATCCATCAACACGATATCCGGAGAGATGGTCTTCATTTTTTCAAGTAAACGGCTACAATCTTCGAATGCGCCTACGCATTCAAATCCTTCGGAACCATTGATGAGTTGGTAGAGGCTAATCCGATAGTTGTGATTATCTTCAAAAATGGCAACCTTTATAGTCATCTCGACGATGTTTATTTGTTATTCGATATTTGTTCTTCGATAATCTGTAAATCCCTGTTAACCTGTTTTCCTGTTTCCCTGTTTACTTGTTTCCCTGTTTCCCTGTTTTCCTGTTTACCTGTTTACAGATCACCGCTTACTTAATTAAACGGCAATTCTCAATTCAATAGTAGTCCCGCTTCCGGGAAAGGAATTGATCAGAAGAATGGCACCAATCTCTTTCGCTCTTCGCTTCATGTTCTTTAGACCATTTCCCTCTGTGATTCCATTCGGATCAAATCCTATCCCATTGTCCTGGATGAGCAGAATCAGGGCATCTTTTTCCTCCTGAATAGAGAACAAGGCTTTGCTGGCACCAGAATATTTGGCCATATTATTGGCCGCCTCTTTAAAAATGAGATATAAATTCTTTCGTACGTCCATAGGTAATTTAAGTCTGGCTAAATCATCATCCGTTTTAAATTCGAAATTAATCTTCTTGGCGCCAAGTAGTTGGTACGCAAAACTTCTCATTCGGAGAATGATATTTTCAAATTGATCATTTTCAGGATTAATGGTCCACACAATGTCGGCCATGGCGTCCAGCATTTGACGGGAACTTTTCCCGATGGTTTCCAATAAAGGAATGACCTCTTTAGATTGTTCCTGAGCCAGGGTCGAAAAAATGGATATGCTGCTCAGCGTACTGCCTACATCATCGTGTAAGTCACTGGCTATCTTATTTCTCATCATTTGAAGCTTTAATCTTTGCCGGGTGAGATAGTACTTATATACAAAGAAAGAAAGCAGTCCAAACAAAAGCAGACCTGCCAGTAAATAGTTTTTAAGAAGCGTTTGCTTTTTCAACTTTATCGCCTGCATTTCTCCTTCCTTGTTTAGCAGTATCAGTTGATCTTGTTTTCTCCCTGTCTCGGCCTTTTGGGCCACTAAATCCGCCTCTTTCTTTTCAATCTGCAATACCTGGAGCGCTTTTTCATTGTCCAGTAATTGTATTTGTTTGATATTTAACAGGTCTTTCGCATGTATTTTGTCCTTCTCGAATTGAAGGCCACGCAAAGATTCCTGCTGAACCCTTAACTGAAGACCACTGATCTTCTGATCATTTTCAAGCTTTTGTATATCCTTGTCTTTCTTTTCAGTTTCATACTTAGTCTGCATTTCAGTCAGAGTGCTGTTGTAACTTTCATGCTGCAAGCTGTCTTTAAATAGGGCATACAGTTTAAACTGCGCAAGTGCTTCCTGAGAATCTCCAAGGATGCTGTCTACTCGCGAAAGAGCTAAGTAAGCCTCTGCAATTCTGTCCTTCAATCCCATTTCCTTGAAAATAATAATGGCATCCTGGTAATATTTTTTGGCCGAATCAGGTTCGTTCATTTCAATATTCAATTCACCGAGATTGGCCAGACAACCTGCAATTCCTGGTTGATCATCCAATTCTTTACTTATCTCAAGTGATAATTTGTGATATCTCAAAGCCTCCGTATAATTTTCTTGTTTCCTGTAAATCGCACCAATATTATCGCTCGTATTCGCTATTTGTTGTTTGTCTCCCATATTTTTTGATAATTCAAGAGAAAGTAGATAATACTTTAAGGCATCATCTTCATTACCAAGTTGCTCATAAATATCTCCGATATTATTATAGGTCCCAGCGATGCATTCTTTATTTCCAATTTCAATACATACTTTATTTGTATCAAAAAAATATTTTAGTGCATTTTGAAAATTGCCTTGTGCCTCATAAATCATACCAATGTTAATGTTGGACCGTGCTACTCCGTTTTTATCTCCGAGCTCTTCGTCCAATGCAAGCGATAATAAATAATATTTTAAGGCCTCCGAATATTTGCCTTGTGAATGATAGACAATTCCAAGATTATTGTATGAAGCAGAGATCCCTAGTTTATCAGATAATTTTTCTCTGTACTTAATAGCAGTTGTATAATTGAACAAAGCTTCATTATACTTTCCCTGATCCAAATAAATATTGCCGATATTATTGTAAAGATCAGCTATTCCTTTTTCATCATTTATTTTTTTTCTGATGACCATCGAAGATTCAAAGTTATTCTGCGCTTCTGCATAATTACCCTGACTCAAATTCGTAAGACCCATTCCGTTGTAGGTATTAGCCAAACCTTTGCTATAACCCATTTCTTCACAAAGTCTTAAAGAAATAAGATAGTTATTCATAGAAACCGGATAGTTTCCCTGATTCCAGTTGATCCATCCCAGGATAATATAGGACCTAATAATTCCTTTTTTATAATTCAGTTCATTGGCCAGCTTTAATCCTCTTTCTTCAAAAACTATTGCGGATACGTAATCTGAAGTTCGCATAAGAGTCTCGCTCTGCGATAGAAGATCATTCACTTTATTGGTATCATCCTTAAGACTGGAAAACACATGCAGTAAAGAGTCCACCTCATGGTTTCCCTGGGCTAATAATATCTCACAAAATCCAAAGTTGAAAGCCAAAAGTAATACTGGCAGATACGTCGATGGCTTAAGAAGAAAATTACGCATGGTTCATTGAGCCTGAGTAGAGAATCGGTATGCCATTTCTGAATCGGTATAAGTGCATATTTTAAAATTCAATGTCTTGCTTACGTAAAAGCCAATTTAGTACAACCAATATATAACATCTTAATCCTTATAGGTTTTCAGCTCCAGCCTGATAAGGTTTTATACCCACAAGGTGGTTCTTTCCAAGTCCAAATTCTATAGCATGGACATGCTATTTTGATAGAAAGAACAGCATATTCATGTTATGGACATTCTTGATTGAACAACTTAATTTTGGTCAATTGAAAGACTTTTAAAAAAGTATTCTAAGTTAAAATTTTAATTGATGACGGTATAGATTAAATTTAGTCAGAAATGGAAAAATATATCATGTTGCAAAAGCTAAGAACAATTGACATAGTTAAGCAATTCTTGACTCGGCAGAACTTAATTAATTGCTGCCTTCCATTTTTTCTCCTTGCCGGATGGGTTTGTTCCTGGAATAGATTGGATGCACAAGCTCCTGATTGGATTTGGGCGAAATCCTTCGGAGAAACAGAATTTGTGAACAACAGTAGATGTATTACAACCGATCCGGAAACAGATGATGTCTATACCACAGGCACTTTTGCAGGCTTAATGGATTTTAATCCACCAGGAAATTTCTGGTTGTCTTCCGTTGGGAAGAAAGATCTTTTCATTTCCAAACTCAATAGTAGTGGAGGATTTGTATGGGCCTTCTCTTTGGGAGCTCCAGGCAGTACGATAGAAGGGTATTCGATCCTGATTGATACGGCAGGAAGTGGGAGCATCTTTGTGGCAGGTGACTACGATGGGACCGTCGATTTTAATCCCGGTTCGGGTTTATTCAATTTAACATCTATTGGGGGTAGCGATGTCTTTATTGCAAAGTATACGTTGACGGGCAATCTCATTTGGGCTAAATCATTTGGCGGAACGGGCGATGAAATATGCTTTTCTATGGCATTAGATCCATCAAGGGATGGAGGCATTTATTCCATAGGTAAATTTTCAGGGACCGTCGATTTTAATCCTGGTGGTGGTGTGTATAACTTAACCTCTGCCGGGGGCGATGAAATATTCAATTCCAAATGGGATGCGGATGGTAATTTTCAATGGGCTAGAAGATTGGGTGGCTCGCTGGCTGATGTGGGTTTATCCATAGCGTTAGATGCTTCAGGATCAATATATGGTACAGGGAAATTTGAAGGAGTCGCTGATTTTGATCCTGGAGCAGGAGTATTCAATTTAACCTCATCTGGTAATGCTGATATATTTATTTATAAACTCAATGCCAGTGGCAATTTTATTTGGGCCAGAGGAATAGGCGGAACTGGAACGGATATCGGCTTTAGCATTGCAGTCGATCCTTCCATAAATGGAGGCGTTTACACCACGGGTCAATTTTCGGGTCTGGTTGATTTTAATCCAGGGTCAGACACTTTTAATTTATCCGGGGTAGGGGATCCGGACATGTTTATTTCGAAGCTAAATGATCAGGGCGATTTTGTATGGGCGAAATCAATGGTTGGGGATGTTGTAGGTAAATCCATAACGATTGATACTTCTGATGTGGGATATGTTTATACGACTGGTTATTTTAATGGATCGGTTGACTTCGATCCGGGAACAGGATCATTTACATTGACAGCTGCCGGGGAGAATGATATTTTCATCTCCAAAATAAATTTCTCTGGCGAATTCAAATGGGCAAAAAGGGTGGGGAGTGAAGGCGATGACCAGGCAAATTCGATTGCATTGGGTAAGCAAGGAAATATTTGTTATACAGGTTTTTTTCGTGATACAGTGGACTTCGACCCGGGACCAGGAATATCAAATTTGCAGGGTTTGGGCCACATGGATATGTTCACTTCAAATGTTGATACCGCAGGTCATTTTTTATGGGCAAAAAAAATAGGCGACATAATGATTTCCGGTGCAGGGCTCACAGCTATGGCCGTGGATCAGGAAGATGGAAGCGTTTACCTTACAGGATCATTTGTGGGAAGAGTCGATTTTGATCCCGGCCCTGATACATTTTATATGACGGGTTTGTTTTATTCTAACATTTACATTTTAAAGTTAAATAATCAAGGCCTTTTTTCCTGGGTTAAAAATTTTGGAACATTTCAGGTAGCTACCACTGCTATAGCCATAGATCCTGCTAGTCATGACGTTTTAACAATTGGGAATTTTAGTGGTGCTCTCGATTTTGATCCTGGCCCTGGAATATTTACACTTTGGCCCGGAGACGGAGATATGTTTATTTCGAGGCTAGACTCTACGGGTAATTTTGTTTCTGCAAAGCAATGTGGCTTCTTCGGTTATTGTGAAGGCGCTACGATCGCAATTGAAGCTGGCACGCGAGACATTTTTATTACAGGGCAATTCTACAATTTTATTGACTTCGACCCAGGTCCTGGTTATTATTTTATGGATTCCCAAGGTAATTATGACCTATTTATACTCAAGTTAAATAGCAATGAAGAATTTATCTGGGCCACAGCTGCTGGTGGACCGGATGCTTCCGTTTTTTCTAAAACTATGGTTTCCGATACGGCAGGAGAGGGGGCCATTTATATCTCAGGTTGGTTTCATGGAACAGTCGATTTTGATCCTGGCCCTGGAATTTTCAATTTATCCGAAAATTGGACTCCGTTTATTTCCAAATATGACTCAATAGGTAATTTCCGTTGGGCTTATGTATTGGCTGTAGACATTACTTCAATGGCACTGAACGATGGGCAGGAGGGAGGGGTGTTCACTACAGGAGCCTTTAGTGGTACAGTTGATTTTAATCCCGGACCGGGAATATTTAATGTCACCTCAATTGGCAATTTTGATGGATATGTTTCCAAATTGAACGGAGATGGTGAATTGGAATGGGTCAAAGTAATGGCAGGTGCAGGGTCTTCCACCTTTGGTAATAATGTTAGTGTCGATACCTTTGATGATCACTCCATCTACATCGGAGGATCTTTTACAGGCACTGTCGATTTTGATCCCGGGCCAGGAATATTTAATTTGAATGCAATAGGTGGCTCAGATATTTTCATTTGTAAGGTTGACAGCTTAGGGAACTTTAAGTGGGCGAAAAGAAATGGAGGAAGTTTGGGGGAAGAATTGGTTGCAATGACGATCAGCCCTAATGAGGAATTTCATTTTGCAGGAGATTTTTATAGCCCCACTATCCAATTTGATTCTACAACATTATATAATTCAGATAGTACTGGTCAATATGCTAATATTTTTATTGGCAAATTAGATCATTGCGCAAGTTTAGTAACCAATACCCTTGATAACGGACCCGGCTCGCTTCGTGACGTTATTTCTTGTGTCGCAGAAGGAGCGACTATTACTTTCTCTCTTCCGCCCATGAGTCAGATCACATTAACCTCAGGAGAAATTGTGATCGATAAAAATCTCACATTATCCGGTTCTGGAATGTTTGATTTAACTCTTTCAGGAAATAATACATCAAGAATTTTACATCTCCTTCCCGGAAAAAATCTAATCTTAAAAAACCTCTCATTGAAAAACGCCACTTCTATCCTGAATGGTGGAGCTATCTATTCGCAGGGATATATGACATTGGAAAATATGCTGTTTCAAAATAATTTTCAGGCCGGCATTCCCAAAACCCTGACAGCAAGTCCGGGTACCTTAATGAATATTATTGGAAATGTAAATTTCAAATTTTAAATTTAATCGCCATGCAGATCATTAAAGCAAATTCAGATATCAGCGCAACAGTGGTCCACTTAACTCCCGTGTCATCCCGGAAACTCCCAGCGGTCATTGGAAAAGCAAACATGGAAAGAAGCTCAGCACAACCCATTTCAAAGCGAGGTATTCATCGGCACCAACTTGCTTTCAGGAATGCATCTACCAGGTTTCTGATCCATACCCGGGATGAGATCAGAGTGATCCTTTTTGATGATGTTATTTTTTGCGAAGCAGCCAGCAATTACACAAAAATCCATCTCAACGGTGGCATAATGGTCCTGGTTTCCAAAACACTCAAGGATATTGAAACGATTTTGTATCCTTTTCACTTTTTCAGAATCCATGCCAGCTACCTGATCAATCTTCATTTTATAAAACGGATTCTAAAGTCGCAAGGCTGTACCGTGGAATTATCTAATAACACAAAGCTGCAAGTCTCCCTTTCAAGACGCGAAGATCTGCTACTCAAAATGGAAATTCTTTAGAGAAAAAAGTATAGAATTTCTTACACTCTTACGCTCTTACACTCTTACACTCTTCGGCATGCATCCTGATGATCCTCCTCATGTAGGAAAAAGAAAAAGGCAATCTGCATGCAGATTGCCTTTTTCATTCACTTGCATAGATTACATGCAAGCCCATTACTCAAAGTAAAAGGATGGTGTTACTTAACAGTTTCTACCAGGCTTGTTCCAGCTTTGAATTTTGGTGTTTTCTTGGCTTTGATTTTGATGGCTTCACCTGTGGCAG
>JBDUAU010000008.1:0-11558 GCA_040004485.1 Saprospiraceae bacterium | reverse complement strand
AGTACGGATCATGGACTTAACTGGTCATGTGTATCCAGAGCGATCAATATTTCCGCAGTGAATGCGATCGAAATCAATCCAACAAATCCTGATATCGTTTTTGCAGGTGAAAACAACAATATCTGGAAAACAGCAGATGGAGGCCACAATTGGGTATTAGTGATGACCGATGGCAATATGTATCCAAATGAAATTCTTGTCAATCCGTCTAATGATTCAATCGTTCTGGCAGCTACTCAAAATGGATTGTATCGGAGCACAGATGGTGGCACGATCTGGACAAGATTATTACCTGAACCTTGCTATGATGTGGAATGGAAAACGGATGATCCGACAGTTGCTTTCTTAGTTCGCAATGATCCTGCACAATTGATTTGCAGATTTTATAAATCTGAAGATTCAGGTTTGACGTGGATACTGAGAGACAATGGATGGTTTTTTTCTGATGCAGAAGGACGCAACGATGGAGGTGCAAAACTTGCAGTGAGCAAAGCAGACCCAAACAGAATCTACGCAGTATTAATCGGTGAAGCGAAAACAGATGACGCAGGTTTCATAGGCATATGGCGCTCTGATGATGCCGGCGAATCATGGACATTACCCAACCCTCCTGCAGGTGGCCCATGGGATGAAACAAATCATCCTGACATGGCTACAATCGGTCACACTGGTGGATATCATCAGGGTTTTTACAATTTAGGTTTTGATGTATCAGATACGAACCCAGACGATCTGCTTGTTGGATTTGTGAGTCTATGGTATTCAACTAATGGTGCGACTTCATTCACATGCTTCGGTGGTTATTGTGGAAATAATTTTAATTATGTGCATCCCGATTGCCAGGACATTGCGATCAATGGCGATGATGTGTGGATGACAAGTGATGGTGGCGTTGAATATTCGAATGATTTTTTCGCAACGCATTATGCACGCAACAGAGGCATCACAGGTTCAGACTTTTGGGGTTTTGGCACAGGATGGAATGATGATCTTTTTGTAGGTGGCCGTTATCACAATGGAAACACAGGCTGGTATGAAAACTGGTTGCCGGGTGAATGTCTGAGTCTAGGCGGAGGTGAAGCATCAACAGGCTATGTCAATCCGGGTGAAGGACGAAAGACATATTATTCTGACATTGGTGGTGTCGTCCTGCCTGAAGAAGAAAATGGATATGCAGAATATTTTCAAATCGGCAAAACACCGAATGAAAGTTATTACGATGCAGAGAGTGGTGAGATGGAGTGGGATCCGCGATCATGGAATACATTCTATGTGACGAATGAAAATAAGTTGTGGGTGACATCGGATGGCGGTGCGAATTGGGTCATCAAACATGAATTTGGAACAGATATAACTGCGCGTGCGATGAGTTTTGAAATCAGTCGTAGTGATCCAAAAGTGATGTATTTATTTCAGCGTGCTTCTTATACCTGGGATACAGGTTTACTTTGGAAAACAATTGATGGTGGTGATACATGGAATTTATTATCATTACCACAAGGTTATCCAAGACGAGTGGTTCTTACTTTAAGTGCTGAAAATGAAAACCAGTGTTGGTTAGCTTATCCGGATGGAAATGATAATGAGAAAATCTATTTTACAAATAATGGAGGTGAGGGCTGGCAAAACCTGACGACGTCTGCATTAGATGGTGAACACATAACGTATATCCTGGCTCAGGGAGGTACAGATGGTGGAATTTATCTAGGTACATTCCGTACGATTTGGTTCCGGGACAATACAATGGCTGACTGGACGCCATATAATGAAGGATTGCCTGCTCAGATTTCAACATGCATCCTTCGTCCATTTTATCGTGATGGTAAAATCAGGTTAGGTGCATATGGAAAAGGAATATGGGAAGCGCCATGGGCAGTTCCTTCAAAGCCGGTAGCACAACCTATGGTCAATAAAATACTGAGTTCATGTCCTGGTGACACCATTGAATTTGATGATTATTCGATGCTATCACATGCAGGAGCGACATGGCAGTGGGAATTTCCCGGTGGGGAACCTGCAACATCCAATGTGCGAACTCCCAAAGTCCTCTATCATCAAACTGGGAAATATGATGTAACACTCACTGTTACAAATCCAAATGGAACTTCAACAAAGACAGTCCCGGAGATGATCGAAATTCAGTCGCCGGAAATAAATGAGGTTCCACCGTTGATTGATTTTTCGAATATAGATTATTTTACTATTGTCAATCCGGATGATACCATCACATGGGAGCCTGTAGTATTGACCTCTTGTGATGCTGAAGGAAACACAGCATATTATGTACACAACTATATCTACAGCGCTTATGGACAGGATGAAATAGAATTGCCTGCCAATATGGATCTTACTCAACTTCTGCATCCGACATTGAGCTTTGACGTAGCCTATGCTCCTTATTTTGATGGCAATTATTTTATTGATTCCCTGTTGGTCAAACTGACTAACAATTGTGGAAAATCCTACCATATTATTTTCAGAAGCGGTGGTGCTGAATTGAGCACAACAACAAGTGGCATTGGCACAGATAGCCTTTATGAATATAATGAGTTCTCTCCGCAGAATTGTGAAGAGTGGCGTCATGTTATACTGGACTTATCAACATATGCCGGACAATATGTGACCATTTCTTTTCTGAATAAATCAGGGTATGGGAATAATATGTATTTGGATAATATCTTGTTGGAAGGAAATAGCGTTGCGGTTCCAAATTCACCTTATAAAACCCAAATTACACTTCGTCCAAATCCTACCAAGGACAAGATTGAATTGTCAGGTGAATCATTACAGGATCAAAAGATAAGATTACTGATGTATTCCATTTCTGGTGTAATGATGTCGGAGAAGAAAGTGGTCTTATCTTCCGGTCCATGGAAAGAATACATGGATCTAAAGAATTTTCCCGCAGGCACTTATCTGATCAAAATCACATCTGATCAACAAGTGCTTTGGACACATACAGTACTTAAATTGTAATTTTTAAATTGATTAATTTACGCCCTAGCCTTAACTTATGAATTTGAAAATAATATTGTGTGCTTTATTCCTTGTACTCATCATTGCTTGTGGTAAAGAAAATCAGCGATCCTACCCCATCGTTTATAATTTCGATACCAAAGATCAGACGGATGTTGGCCAATATCTGGTCATGAACACACATCAACTTTCAACTTTGTCGCCGGTTATTGGAAGCTTTGGATTTTTCAAGGATGATCTGATTCAGGAAATAAATGATTTCATCCAGATCGGATTTGACGTTAGGGATATTACATTAATAAATGAAGACTCATTAAGGCTTCATTTCTTTGTAGATAGTGAAGAATTTAATGAAGTGCTCAGTTATACGTCAGTGAACGATGAAATTAAGATTGATTCAAGTGAGGATGCACTATTAACTTATGATAAAAATAAAGATCAATTTGTAGTCTGCTGGTCAGCAACATTTCCAATACCTGGCCCAAATGTAACAAATCCGGGTTCTGCTTATAATTCTTACAATGATCGATGCCTTGTAGGGTATTCTAATCAGGATTATGCCCAGCGATTATTAGATAGTCTGGACTATCAACCTTTAGATACAATAGGAGTAATACTGACAAAAATATTTTATAAGTAAAGGAGGTTTATGAACAAAGAAATTTGTCAACAGATTCCACTAAACAAATATTCCGCTCCTATGGAGCTCAAAATCCTATTTTCTATTACCCTACAGATATTTCGCTCCTATGGAGCTATTGTAGTTGTTAGATTATATTAGGTTAGTAAGTCGGACAAATTATTATCTCTGATGCCCAAAGAGATTTTAAAGCTTCGGAATAATTGCATATCTATATCGCATATTACCGAAGAGAAATGAGATTCCAGTAGACTACCTTATCGGCATAATTTATTGAAAAGAAATATAGAGCTCCGTAGGAGCGACATATCTGTAACACAGAAAACATAAACTTTTTTTAGCTCCGTAGGAGTGAAATATTCACCCACCTCCATTAGGTGAATACTTCAAATCATGAACGTAGACTTTTAGGTGGGCATACTTTTATTCCTGGACACAGCAACATAATATATAGGTATCCCGATCAATGTGATAATCAACCCCGGCCAGGTAAACTGTGGCTTATAGATGATAAGCAGGATACAAAATGTAATGCCCATCAAAATATAAATAGCAGGAAGTATCGGATATCCAAATGCTTTATAAGGACGTGCTATTTCAGGTCTTTTTTTCCGGAGAATAAATATTCCTACAATAGTCAGCACATAAAAAATAACAACAACGAAGGAAATCATATCCAGCAATTGTCCATACCTCCCACTGATACTCCACAGACAGGCGATTATTCCTTGCACCCACAATGACCAGGCAGGCACAGCAAAACGACTCAGTTCGCCGGCTGGTTTAAAAAACAATCCGTCTTTCGCCATGGTATAATACACCCTTGCACCTGCGAGTATCAAACCATTATTGCATCCAAAGGTGGAAACCATGATCATGAGTGCAATAATGATGGTGCCTACATTTCCAAATATGATATGTGATGCCGCAACAGCCACTCTGTCCTTTTCGGCTCCGGCAATAGCATCCATGGGTAATACAGCCGTGTACATAAAATTTGTAGAAACATATATGATGGTGACGATCAATGTCCCCAGGAAAAGTGCTAATCCAATATTCCGGTGAGGATTTTTAATTTCACCTGCGATGAATGTTACATTATTCCATGCATCGCTACTGAATATCGAACCTACCATAGCTGCGGCAATCGCACCAAGCGCTGCGGCAAGTGCATAATTTTCAGTGCTGCTCAAAGCATGAAGGTTCCACGCATCAGACCAATTGGATTTCCACACATCTCCTTTGAACATGATGAACCCGAAAACGATGAGACCAAACAAACTTGCCAGCTTTGTTACAGTGAATGAGGTCTGAATGATCTTACCACTACGAATTCCTCTTGTGTTGATAAAAGTCAAAAAAAGTATAAGTACAATAGCCACTAATTGAGCAGGTGATATTTTGAGAAAGCCAAGATCAAGAGCGACTAAATCTTCGCTCACAGATGGAACGAGATAAGCAAGGAATTTTGCAAATGCAACACCTACAGCGGCAATGGTGGCTGTCTGAATGATCGCGAAAAAACTCCATCCATACAAGAAAGCGATCAACGGATTGAAGGCCTCCTTGAGATACACATATTGACCTCCAGCCTTTGGATACATGCCACTCAACTCTCCATAACTTACAGCTGCAGTAATCGTCATAAAACCCGTGATCAGCCAGGCGATAATCAACCACCCTGCACTCCCGACATTGCGGGTCATGTCTGCACTCACAATGAAGATTCCGGAACCGATCATTGATCCGGCCACGATCATCGTAGCATCCATAAGGGTCAGCGATCGTTTGAATGTAGTTTCGAGTTCAGCCATTTAGTTGATTTTGATTCAAGATAGAAAAATTATCAAACCCTGTTTGCAGTCAATACTTTTGATATCATTGATATTCATGGTATTGATCTACGGATTTCACCGTGGTATATATTCACCTATTGTCAACAGATCTGTATTAGACCCTTTCAGGGTCTTAAATCTTTTTCATCATTTATTCCCCGGGTTGCAACCCAGGGCTAATAATATTTGATCCCTTCAGGATCAAGACCAATGCAAATGAAAATCCAAGCCCGTAAGACCATTTATGTATGCCCAGACTGAAAACAATGTCTATTGAAAATCATGAGATCTTCCTTTTTACAGCGCACCAAATATTGTAGAGGATCAGGAAAGGGATTTGAATTATGGACATCAATGAATAGGCTCCGCCAAATATCAAAAACAAACCAAGATTAAATAAATCCTTTCCACTTGCTTTTGATTCCATTGGATTCTTATCCAATCCAAGTAAATGCCGAATATCAAAGACAGGCATCTTCATCACTTTTTCAACCGGAAATGTATCATGGTACAAATTCAATGACCGACGCCCGCGCGCATAGGCCTGAATTATTTTTCGCGGATTGATAAAACAGCCCAATACTACCCCACTCGTATCTATTATAAACGCCGCCCAATATTTACCACAACCCGACGCGATCTCCCATGCACTGATTTCACATTCACCTATAAAAGTTGCTGCTGAATATCCTGTTGCCAGGTGATGAATGTCATGCCAGAGCACAGCTTTACGGCGTGCATCATAATTGGGCATATAAAAATGAAAGTTATTGCTGACTTCGATTCGTACCACAGGGCTGCTCAATCCGCCATCATCACCTAAATTATTTTTCTCATAAAAAAGTGGCAGCAACTCAGATGGTGTCATTTCATCAATATCTCCCTCAACCCACTTTTGCATCGACATGTGAATTCAAAAGTAAAAAATAAATAACTACACCCACAGTAACCACAGATGTTGAAAGAAAAGCGGCTCCGGCTCCGAACGAATACCAAACAAACCCAGTCAGCGAACTCGCTATTAAAGCGCATATACTTTGAAATCCGGTATAAAAACCAATAGCAGTAGCCGTATCCTTCTTATCCGTGATATTACTTATCCATGCCTTCGCTATACCTTCCGTGCAAGCTGCATAAATTCCGTACAAAAAGAAAAACAGGAAATACAAATAATGACTGAATTCGAACGCCATGCTAAAATATACTGTTGCAAACAAGCACAACCCAAGAATAAATGTCTTTTTCATTCCCATACGATCAGCCAAATGTCCAAGCGGAAAAGCACTTAATGCATAAATCAGATTGTAAAAAATGTACACCCCTATCACGAGCGTATCACTAAATCCGGCCTGCTTTACTTTAAGCAATAAGAATACATCTGAGCTATTGAATAGCGCAAAAATCAATATCCCAATGACAACTTTCCGATAGACAGACGGACTATTTCTCCAATAGCCAAGAAATGAAAAAAAAGAGGACACTTTCTTTTCTTTTGCAACCGGTTTCTTTTTATCCTTTAATAAAAATGAAGACACCAATGCAAGTACACCTGGAATAAAAGCTACCAAAAACATCTGGCGGTATTGTTCAGGATAGAAATGAAGATAAAGCAACGCGATCGCAGGACCTAAAACAGCACCCATTGTATCCATCGAACGATGAAAACCAAATATCCTGCCCTTGGTCTCCGGTGTGGCCTCATCTGACAATAATGCATCTCTGGCTCCTGTACGAATTCCCTTACCTAACCGATCAATCGTACGCACAAAAAATATCCAGACAGGAAATATAAATATGGCCATGAGCGGCTTCGAAATAGCACTCAGCCCATAGCCGAGCTGAACAAAAGGAACCCGTCGACCCGTCTGATCAGAAATTTTACCAAAATATCCTTTGCTTACTCCCGCAAATGCTTCAACAAGTCCTTCAAGTATCCCAATGAGTACAATTGAAAACCCAATGCTCTTCAGATAAATGGGCATCACAGGATATAACATCTCGCTCGCCATATCTGTGAAAAGACTGACAAGAGATAGTATCCAGATGGTACGGGTTAAGTATTTCAATTTGGGATTTTGTTTTCTGGTCTTTCGCTTCGACTCCCTCAGCGACCGACCAAGTTTTACCTAAGTTATTTCGACTACGCTCAATGAAAAATTCCTACAACCTTACTATTAATCTTTTAGTAGTTTACTTTTTACTAAAGTAATTATTCATTACTCGATACTCATTACTCATTACTGCTTACCGGTTACCGATTACTTCTTACTGATTTACTGGTTCTATCAAGTCCCACAAATTTCCATAGAGATCCATAAACACAGCGACTGTGCCATAGGATTCGACGACAGGGTTTCGTACAAATTCAATATCATGTTCGATCATCTGATGATAGTCCCTCCAGAAATTGTCTGTGTGTAGAAATAAAAAAACCCTGCCTCCTGTCTGATTTCCAATACTTGCTCTTTGCTCATCATTCGATGCCTTTGCCAACAACAATTGACAGCCATCATCTTCTCCCGGAGATATCAAGACCCAACGTTTAGCATCCGTCAGAACGGCATCTTCTACTACTCGGAAATTCAGTTTATCAACATAAAAGCGAATGGCTTTGTCATAGTCATCAACAACCAGCGAAACATGTGCTATATGCCTTTTCATATGGCTAAAGGTAAACTCTTCAGGACTCTCTTGGCGCGAAATGTCTCATACAACAGAAAAATAATCCTTACCCCAATCCCGGTGGCATAACCACACACCCTCATGCACCCGCCAATATAGAACATCCCTATTATTATTTAATTTGGTGACTTTGCTAATGATTAAGATCATTTAAAGTAATGATTGTAATCAAAACATTTTGACAGATACAGCCATAATTTTAAAAAGTAAAGTATTTTATTTTATAACTTTTAAATTTATATAAAATGTCAGCTCTTACTTTATCAAGACGTAGCTTGTTTCCAGCCATGACAAGCGACCTGTTCGAACCAGGTTTTTTGGCCCCCCGCATATTAGGTAGAGACGGTGAGTTATTAGATTTTGATTTCGCAAAATTCATGCCTTCTGTCAACATTATTGAAAACACGAAGGACTTCAAAATCGAAATGGCAGCACCAGGTCTGGAAAAGAAGGATTTCAAAGTAACCGTACTCAATGGCATGTTGACGATAAGCTCCGAAAAGAAAGAAGAATTAAAAGAAGAACATGAAAATTACACGTTCAGGGAATTTTCATTCAGAAACTTCAACCGTTCCTTCCGTCTTCCTGAAAATTGTATGCCGGATAAAATTGATGCGAAATATGAAAATGGAATTCTTCTGGTTGCTATTCCAAAAAAGGAATTAGCGATTACAAAAGCCCAAAAGGAAATTAAAGTACTCTGATCTTATCAGAAAGTCAACCCGATGTGTGAATAAATAAAACAAATCAAAATTGACAATAGGGTACTGAGAGAATAGTAAAAGACTAAAGGGTATTTGTAATACAGGAGTAGTCGTTCATAAAGTTGCTGTTGCTGAAGTTTGCTTTCAAAATTTGATTTAAACCTCTAAAGCAAACTTCATGCAATGGCAATTTTAATTTTATCCTCTCAAGTAGAAATATTCACACCAGGTTTTCCCTTACAAATTCCACAAGTTGATTGTCGGTTATATAATCCACCGGTTTGACCTGTATTCTTTTCTTTGCAAAACTTTTTTCCTTTAAAAGATAATTATGAAATTCATTTCGTGCCGGTGCAGGTCCAAAGATTAAAATCTCATCATAAGACTGGAGCTTTTCTGCGAGCTGCTTGTAGTAAGAATGAATTTCGTTTTGAAGTGTATGATGTTTTGTGAATTCATTGTTAGTCGATCGGTAATCACCCAATCTTGTACCATCCGGGACCTCTCCCGGAATCCTGATCCTTGTCTGGACAGGGGAATGAAATACTTCCATGGTGCTGGCAGGCTGACCAGGGTGAATAAGCTTGGCCTCAGCGTGATCCATCCAGACACCTATACTTTTTAAAGCTACATATTTTTTCATATCAGTTTTGTTTAACCGGATTAATTATATTTTAACTAAATTATTTTTTTTCGGAACTATATAGTATGACGAATATCATTTTTCTAACTGATTTGAATTCAACAATACAATACGTGTAATGATTTAATTTTATTAACATTGTTTTTTTAGCGAAAAAAAATTAATGCCCGGCAAACCATATCTCATCTTCTTTCCCTCGCCGATGTGCAAATCAATGGAAATAAGCCATGGGATATCCCGGCTTCATGCGTGTAGTGCACCGATACCTTAAAGATAAAGGGTTGTTTTTGTTACACACTATTGGGGAAAATACTTTTGAAACATCATTTGACCCAAAGATCAATAACCTTGTCTGGGATCTATCCTTTCATCCACCTCACCAACAACCTCACTCCATATGCAGTAGAACAATATCCTTTGCCAAATCCATTCGGCTGGAAACCCATACCTGCTATATCAAGATGAGCCCATGACGGATGCTCAGAGGTGAAGAATTCAAGAAATTTCGCGGCGGTCACAGAACCCGCATAAGGTTTATCACTTAAGTTTTTGATATCGGCTATATCAGATTGCATGTCTTCATGGTATTCATCGAACATCGGCATACGCCAGACACGTTCCCCGCATGTTTCTCCTGCTTTGGTGAGTGATTCTGCAAGCTGATCATTTTTTGTAAAAAGTCCTGCAGCATGCGGACCAATAGCTGCTATAATACTTCCGGTCAATGTCGCCATGTCAATCATGACATCCGGTTTATATTCTTTGACAGCATAAGCGAGCGCATCTGCTAGGATCAATCTTCCTTCAGCATCTGTATCAATGACTTCAATCGATTTGCCGGCGTAAGATGAAATCACATCGCCCGGTTTGAGTGCTGCACTTCCTATACTATTATCCGTCACAGGAGTGATCGCCATCACATCCACTTTAAGTCCAAGTCGTGCACATGCCTCCACGGTCCCGAGTGCTGCAGCCGCACCGGCCATATCACTTTTCATGTAGTGCATGTTCTTCGAATCCTTGATGGAGATACCGCCAGTATCGAAGAGGACGCCTTTGCCGATCAGCACAATTTTCTTGCGTGCTTCATGATGTCTGTAATGGGTCACGATTAATATTGCCGGCTCTTCACTTCCACGGTTGACCGCCAGGAGAGCATGCATACCTAATTGTGTAAGCTGTCTTTTATCAAGAATATTTGCATTGTAGCCATAGGCATCCGCACTCTTCACAGCCCAATCACCAAGCATGGCAGGCGTCTGATAGTTTGACGGTGTGTTGACAAGCTCCATGACTTCCTGTTGCACCATTCCGATCGTGATGCCATCTTCAGCAACAGAATGTGCCATGCCATCTGGCAGAAAAGTATAGATAGAAGCGAGATGTGTTTTGGAATTATTTTCTTCTGCCTTTCTATATATTCCAAGATCATATTGACCTGCAGTCCACCCCGTCATCGCAGATTGAATCAATGCGAGTGAATCAAAATGATGCACCAATACCCCTACTTTTTCAGGATGTTCGGCCTTGGCGCGAATGGCTAATTTTTTTGAAACCGAATAAACATTCGCTTCCGTAAGTTTTTCAGATTCGTAGCTTAGAAGAAGTTTGATGCGATGACCTTTCCAATTGCCAAAAAATAAATTCACTGCAGATTTTGCAGAAACAAATTCAGCTACCGGTGGAAGTGTTTCGGGAGGAATAACCAATGTTAATACATCCCGATACAAGCTATCAAGCATCTCCTTGGAGGAAGGTATACACAACATATCTACGGCGCCGAGAAGATCTTCAAGGGTGGCCTGCACTTTTAATTGCATCGTTTATTCAACTTTATCAGAAAAGAAAAGCCATTTGACGGCCGCGGGAAAGATGTCTCCCCAATATTTTTCCTGGTGCTGGCCGTTTGGATCAATTACTATGTTAAAAGTAGTGAGTTTACTTGAAAAAAAGCCATGAGAAACTGCTTCAGCAAATTGATTGATGTGCTGGCTCATGAATTTTGTCTCCTTTTCTCCCGCGTAGATAAACATCCGCATCGGGAGTGTGTAATTGTATTTGAAAGCATCAAAATAGAT